>CALLQJ010000409.1 GCA_938014865.1 uncultured Fastidiosipila sp. | reverse complement strand
GTAGGCCAGCATTGGTTCTGGAACCCGGGCTATTCCAGGGGCGTAGAACTCACCTATACCTTTCTGTCCAACGGCCAGGTCATCGTCGATGCCTGGCAAGGCCTGCCGGGCGGCGGCGACCTTTTAGAACTTCTGCCCGACTCCAATGTCGGCTGGGAAAAGATTGATACGATGGGCGGTCTCTGGGAATGGGATGATTACTTCGCCGAGCTGACCTTGACCTTTGAAGAAGGACGCTATGTCTTCTCCTGCGTGGTCTACAGCGAAAACGAGGCCTATCTCAACTCGGCAGACGGCCAGGGCTATAAGATCCAGATGATCCGTCTCCCCGGCCGCTGATGAAAAACCCCCGCTGCGGCGCCCGGCCGATCCAAAAGCCGGACGCCGCGCATCCGATAAAAAAGAGACACTACATCCTGCCTCACTCTTAAGGCGGGCCCGAGGCCTCAAAGCCGAGGGTCCCGCCGCCAAGAAGAACCAAGGTCTTCGGAAAAGAGTGAGGTGCACGATAGAGCATACAAAGAGGGGAAGAGTCCGGCTTCACCGCCTTGGTCCTGAAGCCGGTTCGCTCTTTTTTTTATACTTTTCTTTTCACTTTGATTCACTCTGAGCTCTGAAAAGTGAGGAAGCCTTCTGTCTAGCCTTAAAAGAACAATGCCGTTTCTTCCGTTCAAAACGAAGGCAAAAATGCTATACGCTTTCACATTCGAAAGATCCGCCCCGCAGCCAAAAGCATCTCGCCGTTCTCCTATGCCGCCTGACAAGAGGGATCAAATTTATAATCCGGCAAGACACAAAAACGCCGCATTCGGCACTTAAGATTTACACAGAAAATAAAATACCGCGAAGCTGATTTAAAAAACCTCGCGGTATTTTTTATACCCATTTTCACTTAAGCGCTACACCCAAACTCGCTTTCACCCTGTCGGACCCGGGACATTTTCCCGCTATTGTTCCCATGAATTCTCCTCGGACACGCCCAAGCCGCTGAAATTTTTTTTGCCCGGCCGTCCCGGGCACAGCTAAATTCCCGAAGAACCCCGCTCTTCTCAAATACCCCAAATCACTCCGGCCGCATCCAGCCCGGATACTCCCTTATCTCCGGTTTGAGCTCTGTCTTTTCAAAGCGCCGGGCATTCTTCCGGTACTCACTCGGACTCAGATCAAAGACACGGCGGAAATTCCGGTTATAGGCCGAAACCGAGCCGAAGCCGACCGCTTCGGCAATCTCTCCGATGTTCTTATCGCTGCTGCAGAGCGCATAGCAGGATTTCATGATGCGCGTGTTATTAATGTAATCCAAAGGCGCAAGGCCCATCGTTTCCGTAAAGAGACGGCGGAAATGCGTCGGGCTCCAGGAGCAGATCGCCGCTAAGTCGTCGACAGTGAACGCTTCATCATAATGCTCTTCGATAAATTCCAGTGCCGGTGCAATTTCGACGGTCTTGCGGATCAAGGCCTCGTCCGCAGGCCCTTCGCCCTCAGGCTGCTGATGATTCAGCCGGTTCTGAGCCCGGTAGATCTGTAAAAACAAGGCCAGGATCAGCCCCGTCACCGCCTGCCGCTGTCCTTCTTCTTCCCCGCTGAGCTCGCGGAAAATCAAGGTCAGAAGCGCATGCATCTCAGGGTAATCTTCCTTTTTAAAGAGATAACGGTAATTCGGGAAATGGTAGCTGAGCAGGTCAAAATTCGTCCAGCCGGCCGGCAGATACGGGCCGAGCAGGCCTTTGGGATCAAAGAAAAGATACGACCAGCGGCTCTTTGTTCCGGACGAGCTGTAGGTCGTATGCGGAACATTCCGCGGCACAACCGTCATATCCCCTGCTTCAAAAGGAAGACTTCTTTCGTAAAACTCCATCCGTCCCGTATCACTGTGACACAAGCCGATTTCCAGGCAATTATGAAAATGAAGACGTTCGCTTTTCTGATCCGAGATCCGCCAGTAATCACCCTGCAAGGCGATCAGGGGAAAATGAGACGGCAGGTAGTAATGCCTGCACTCAATAACGCTTTTCGCTTTCATACGCTTCGCCCCTTTCCTCATCGTCTGTTGAACCGTTTGGGCCGTTCTTCAAAAGAGCACCTCTGTTGGGCCGTTCTTCAAAAGAGCACCTCTGTTTAAAAAAACGACCCGAAGAGCGGCCGCCCTCCGAGTCGTCATCTTTTCCGCATCGATCGTTCAGCTATATCGGCCGATCAAGCGGGCGGAACAATTCTTGTTAGCATATTCGGCGCCGTCCGGCTGCAGGCGGCCTTTGGCTCCCGCTTCGGGCCCTAGCCGGCTGCCGAATAGCAGAGCTTTTTTCGTGCTTATCCGGCTTTCGCCACATCCGGCAGCTTGGTCGAGTAGCCGGACTCATAAGCCTCTTTGCGCTGTTCAACGATTTCGCCGAAGCCTGCCTCGGCATATTCCTCCGCCAGTTCGTCGTAGAGTGCGTCGAATTCTTCGGGTGCGCACATCGTCAGACGGTCTCTGTACTCTTTATAGGTTTCCATCAGGCTGCCGGCATAGTCGACTTCCGCTTCGATCGCAACACTGAAGAGTGCGTCGTTAATTGCGAAGCCTTCCTGCGCCAGATCCAGTCTGTCGAGGTAGAACTGCTTGACATCGTCATTAAAGTTCTGCGGCAGATCCTGCGGGAGGTTGTTGCGCATAATGTCATCCACGTCACCGGCGTTCCGCGACTCAATCGTCACACACCAGTAGTCCTTGGAGTTGTTGTAGCCTTGCGTATAGTCACCGGAATAATCACTCACGCTGACCGGCAGGCCCTCGTCGTTCGTATTCTAGTTTTCGCCTTCGATCCCCCACTGCATGGTGAAGAGGACATCATCCTGCGTCATCCATTCCATGTAGCGCCAGGCTGCTTCGATCTCTTCTTCCGTCGCAAAGCTCGAGAAGCCGATGATCATGCCGAAGGGGTTATCCGCACGCCAGGCCGGTGTGGTCTTAGGATCTTCCGTGTCTTTGTAGACCGGAACAATCGCCAGTTCCGCGCCGGGATTTTGTTCATAGAAAGCCGTCAGGAAATCCATGCTGGACGATACGTACGCACCGAACTGATAGCTCTTGCCGTTGATGAAGTTTGCCTTGGCCGTCTCATTGTCCGTGATGTAATATTCGGGGTTGAGAATGCCGGCGTTGTATTTTTCGTTTTCTCTTCTGAGCAGTTCCTTGTTGGCATAGTGGCCGAGTGCGGGAATGTTCACGTCGCCGTACATCGCCCAGTCGAGCTCATCGTAAGGATACTCTCTGTATTCGTAGTTCTGGTCCGAACCGCGTCCGGTCACCATTTCGCCGCCGCCGGGGTATTCCGCCAGTCCGGCTTCCTTGATTTTCGTCATCGCATCCATGTACTCTTCATGGTTCTTCGGCACATGGTCATAGCCGACTTCTTTGAGCCAGTCCATGCGGACGAAGTTCTGGAAGGTAAAGGCCGCGTTGTAGAAAGGACGCAGCGCCAGTGCGAAATAGGTTTCGCCGTTCATTTCCGTGTACGGAAGCTGCCCGTTTTCCTGCATTCTTGCGTAGTAGTCGGGTGCGACTTTTGCAAAGTCATCCAGGTCAAAGGTCGTCAGATAGCCGTCATTGGCCCACTGCGAGAGCTTCGGATAGTCATATTCCATCAGAAGCGTCGGCAGGTTTTCGGCCGAAGCCAAAAGGGCGTAGTCGGTCATGACATCGCTTCGGGTAATCGGGACAAAGGTCACATTGATGTTGTATTTGTCGCCGAAATTCTCCTGTACCCAGCCGGTCCAGTAGTTGTCGCTGACGTTCGGAACACCTTCGGCAGCGCCACTTACATCA
>CALLQJ010000408.1 GCA_938014865.1 uncultured Fastidiosipila sp. | reverse complement strand
ATTGGCGCCTTGGGGCATCAAACGGCTCGCGTCTTATATTTGTCGCGGATCTTCCGGCTCTGGGCTATGAAGTTTTCTATTTGTATCTGAAAACCGAAGAACACAAAAGCTTCCCGGCAGTTTGTGTTAAGGATGAGGCAGAGACAAAAATACTGGAAAACGACCGCTTTCGTATTCGCTTAAATCCGGAAAACGGCTTCATGGATGAACTTATCGATAAAAAACATGAACTTAATATTTTAAGGCGAGCAGGTGCTGTGCCCTCGGTTTACAATGATCCTCATGATACGTGGGCTCATAATATTTTTAAATTTGATGATTATCTTGCGGATATGGAGGTCAAGGATATTCGTCTGATTGAAGAAGGACCTGTTCGTTCTGCATTCCGGGTGAAATATGCTTATGGTGAATCGTACCTGTGGCAGGAATTCAGGCTCTATAAAGACTTTGATTATATTGAGGTTAAGGTAAGAGCAGATTGGCGGACACCGCATACACAATTGAAATTGCGTTTCCCCGTGAATTTTAATTTCCGCAAACCAACCCTTGAGATTCCTTTCGGCTATATTGAGAAATCGGCAAACGGCGAAGAAGAACCGGGACAAAGCTGGTTTGATATGAGCGGTGAACACTTCCGGAATAATCTGATGTACGGACTTGCAGTCGCCAATGATGCCAAATACAGCTATTCCTTTGATATTGATGAGATGAAGCTAACCGTGCTGCGAAATTCTGTTTATGCACATCACGATCCGAAAAAGCTCGATCCGGATGCTCTCTACGATTATACAGATGACGGACTTCAGGAATTTACCTATATCATGCTGCCGCATGAAGGGGGCTGGAAGGATTCAGATATTGTTAAGCGCTCTAAAGAAATTAATAAACGCCCCGATTGTATCATTGAGACCGGACATAAAGGGAATCTCCCGACAAAGCAAGCTTTTGTGAAAATAGATGCTGCACATGTCCTTTTGACACTGATTAAGGAAGCGGAAGATAAAGACGGACTGATTCTGCGTTTTTATGAGTATAAAAAACAAAGCGAAACCGTCACTGTGGAACTTTTATTCTGCAAACGCCGTTTTACCTTGGATTTCGCTCCGTGTGAAATCAAAACCGTTAAGGTCCCTTATGACATCAGCCGCGAGGTAAAAGAAGTCAATATGCTCGAAATGTAAATTCGGCTGAATCGTGAGTTTGATTTATTTGTTGTCGGATAGAAAACAGAGACAATCAATTTTATGGAAAGAACAGGAGTAAAACGATGATTATCGGCGTTGATATAGGCGGAACAAAGATTTCAGTAAGTCTCGGGAGAGAAGATAAAGATTCTATTGAAATTGTAAAGAAAATATGTGAGAAGACGCCGCCTGATTTACCGGAGGCTCTCGACATGATAACGCGGAATACCGCAGAACTGATTCGACTGGCGGAGGAGAAGAAAGAGCCCGCCGCAGCGATCGGAATCAGCTGCGGCGGACCTTTGGACAGTAAAAAAGGGACGATCAATAGTCCGCCGAATTTACCGGGCTGGGACAATGTTCCGATCGTGCGTTTTATGACGAAGCATTTTGATCTGCCTTGTGCTTTGCAAAATGATGCAAATGCCTGTGCCTTGGCTGAACATGCCTGGGGTGCAGGGAAAGGTACAGACAACATGATATTTTTAACGTTCGGTACAGGATTAGGAGCCGGTTTGATTTTGAACGGAGACCTGTATACCGGAACAAATGAAATGGCGGGTGAGGTGGGCCATATACGTCTTGAACCGGCAGGTCCTGTCGGCTTTCGCAAAGCCGGATCATTTGAAGGGTTCTGCAGCGGCGGAGGTATTGCGCAATTAGGACAAAAAATCCTCTCTGAGTATCAGGAACAAGGTAAAGCGAGTTTGCTGATAGCGGATGATGCGTCACTTCGTGATATAACAGCAAAAACAATCGGCGAAGCTGCCGAGCAAGGCGATCCTGCTGCACTTAAAATATGGGCAACAACAGGTGAAAAACTGGGTCAGGGCTTGGCCATATTAATCGATCTGCTGAACCCTGAATGTATTGTCATCGGCAGTATTTTCATGCGGCAGGAAAAATATATCAGACCGGCTATGGAAAAAGCGTTGCGGGAAGAAGCATTAGAAACATCTCTGGCAGTATGCCGTGTTGCTCCCGCGGCCTTAGGTGAAAATTTAGGCGATTATGCGGCCTTGTCTATTGCATCGGATCTCCTAATGCACAGCAGCCGAAAAAGCATGCGAAAGAACGGATGAAGCAATGAAAGTAAAAGATCCTGAATTTGTATTCGAGAGAGTTGAAAAGTACTTAAAAGATAATATTTATCCGAGCCGTTATCGTCAGACCCTGGATATTCCGCAGTGGCGTTATCATGAAAGCACAAGTGATGACATGATAAATGATGCTTGGAAGCGGGATTATCCTGATGAGAACTGGGATGTTTTTACCATTCCGCAAAGCTGGGGCGGTTATGATAAAGTCGCTTGGTTTCGCAGTGAAATTGAAATCCCCGCCTCCTGGCGCGGCCGTGATCTCTTGATCAGATTAGTGCCGGGGCCGCGGGACGGCGGTGAATCAACAGCAGAAGGTTTGCTTTATGTTAATGAGAAGGCGGTACAGGCCGTTGATATTTGGCATGAGGAAGTTATCTTAGATGAAAAACTCAGAACGGAAAACAAGCTCTTTTTAGCACTTAAAGTGTGGAGCGGAGTATTGGGTGTTCCGGAAAAACGCCGATTCAAAACAGCACAGCTGGTGCATTTTGACCGCCGGGTCGAGCGTTTCTGTTTTCTTGCAAAAAACCTTTTGGATTGTGCAAAAATTTTACCGGACGGTGATTTGAAAAAAATAAGCCTTAGAGAAATTTTAAACAGAGCCTTCGGAAAAATTAACTTTTTAAATTTATATGATGAAAATTACTATAAATCCGTCTATGAGGCGCTGAATTACCTTGAAAATGAGAGAAAACGTTTAGCTGAATATCATGAACTGAAGCCGCATGTTTACGGCTTAGGCCACTCTCATATTGATATGGCTTGGCTTTGGCGCTTAAATGCAACGCGTGAAAAAGCTTCCCGCACGTTTTCTACCGTCCTGAATTTGATGAAGCAGTATCCGGAATATAAATTCATGCATTCATCACCACAACTCTATGCTTTTTTGAAAGAAGATCATCCGGATGTTTTTGCTTCTGTCAAAGAACAGATCCTCAACGGCCGCTGGGAAATTACAGGTGGCATGTGGGTGGAATCTGACACAAATCTGCCGTCCGGAGAATCTTTGGTTCGTCAATTCTTATACGGAAAACGCTACATAAAAGAAGAGTTCGGCCGTGACAGCAAGCTTTTGTGGCTGCCGGATGTGTTCGGTTACTCCGGCGCATTGCCGCAAATTATGGCGAAGTCCGGCATCAAATATTTTATGACAACGAAGATCAGCTGGAATCAATACAACCAATTCCCTTATGATACATTTTTCTGGGAAGGGATTGACGGTTCGAAGATCTTCACACACTTTATTACAACGCCTGAGGACGGCTCATGGTTTTATACGTATAACGGAAAAATGTCCGCTCGTGATGTTACCGGTGTGTGGGAAAATTATAAAAATAAAGAAATTAATTCGGACCTCCTTATTGCTTACGGCTGGGGGGACGGAGGCGGTGGTCCGACACGGGAAATGCTCGAAAGCATGAGAGTCATGGAGAATGTGCCCGGTATCCCCTACGTTAAAACGTCGGGTGCGGAGGATTATTTTTCGCATATCTTTGATAAAACAGACCATGAAAAGATGCCTGTATGGAAAGGCGAGCTTTATTTTGAATATCACCGCGGTACCTATACGTCGCAAGGACGGACGAAACGGGCCAACCGCAAGGCGGAAATTTTATTGCATAATATTGAATTTCTTGCCGCTTTTAATCGCTTTCTCGGTCGTACGAAAGACTATCCCAAAAAAACGCTTGACAAGCTTTGGCAGCGTGTTCTGCTCCTGCAGTTCCATGATATTTTACCGGGTTCTTCGATTGCCCAAGTTTATGAGGATGCAGCCGAAGATTATCGGAAAATTAAAGCGAAAGGAATGGCCTTGCTTGAGCATGAACTCGAGCAGACGGATAAAACGCAGGCGGGTGAAGAGAAGCTTCTGCGTGTTGTTAATGCTTCCGGCATGACGCGAAGTGATTATCTTGAGCTTCCGTTCTCCGAAAATATTACGGAGCATACGATGCTGCAGTATCAAGAAGAACAGATACCTGCTCAGAAAACAAAAAACGGGCTTTTGTTCCGTCTTAAAGATATTCCCCCCTACGGCACAAAAACGTATCGTATAGTACAAGCTAAGCCCGCAGCGGAAACAAAATCCTTATTTAATGTAACGGCTGATCAAATCGATACACCATTCTATAAAATTATTCTGAACCAAGCAGGTGAAATTGAGTATTTGAAAGATAAGACAGAAGGGCGTATTTTGACCTGCGGCAAACCTTTAAATCATTTTGTTGCATATGAAGACAAACCTCTCCGCTTTGATGCTTGGGATATCGATAAGTTTTATCTGGAAAAGCCTTACCCGCCTTTTGAGCTGCAGCAAAGTGAGCCGATTGAAACGGGTCCTGAACGCTTGGTTTGGCGGCAAACATGGCAATTTAACCGGTCAAAGCTGACACAAGATATGATTCTCTATGCCGGAACGCCGCGCATTGACTTTGTTACGAAAGTGGATTGGCACGAACATCAAGTGCTTCTGAAAGTTTATTTCCCCTTTGATATTCACTGCAGCGAAGCCACTTTTGATATCCAGTTCGGGACGATTAAGCGTCCGAATCATCGAAATACACATCAGGATATGGCGCGATTTGAAGTTTGCGGACATCGCTTCGCAGATTTGTCCGAAGGTGATTATGGTGCTGCGGTGTTAAGCGATTCAAAGTACGGCTGGGATGTATACGGCGGCTGTCTCGGGCTAAGCCTTATTAAATCAGCTATTGCGCCCGATAAAAATGCAGATCAAGGCCTGCATGAATTTACCTATTCACTTTATCCGCATCCGGGAACGTTTGAAGAAAGTGACACGTTCACAGAAGCATTAAATATCAACATGCCGTTTTTATACAGTTTTGTCGACGGGCAGGCGGAAGAAACAGCAGCTTATGATAAGTCTTTTGTTAAAACGGATTGTCCGCATGTTTATATTGATACCGTGAAACAGGCGGAGGACGGAACGGGCTTTGTCGTAAGACTTTATGAATTTAAAAACAGAAAAAATACCGCTGTTAAGCTGCAATTTGCCGCAGAAGTCCGGCGGGCGTGGCTTTGCGATCTCATGGAAAATAAAACGGAAGAAATAAATTTAAGCAAAAATGAAATTGTATTCCCGATCAGCCCCTTTGAAATTGTCACAGTGAAAGTGTTGTTCTGATGATGAAAAAGCAGAAGAAAATTATTCATATGATCGGAAACTCTCATATCGATTTGGTGTGGTTTTGGACAAAATCCGAAGGCCTGCAGGAAGTTAAGGCAAGCTACGCTTCGGCTTTGGACAGGATTGAGGAGTTTCCGGAATTCGTCTTTACAAGTGCTTCAGCTTCATTTTTCTCGTATTTAAAAGAAAATATACCTGAACTTTTTGACGCAGTAAAAATGCGCGTAAAACAAGGACGTATTGCTTTAGCGGGTCCGTCTTATGTGGAAAATGATACGAATTTGCCGGGAGGTGAAGCGCTCGTCCGTCAGTTTCTTTACGGACAGCGTATGCTTCAAGCTTATTTCGGCAGAAAGTCAGAAACGTGTGCAAATCCGGACGCATTCGGTCAGTCCGATGCTTTGCCGCAGATCCTCCGGAAAAGCGGTATCAAAAACTATGTATTTATGCGCCCGCGGCTAAAAGACGACGCTGTTTTCATCTGGGAAGGGGCGGACGGAAGCCGGGTCCGGGCGCTGAGTCTGCCGAGTGAATATACGACCTGGACATATGATGCATTGAAGGAAGAATTAGGAAAAGCACTTGCAGCGGCTGAGGACTGCGGCTTGCAGGAGATGGTTTGTTGTTTCGGCGTAGGAAATCACGGCGGCGGTCCGACAATTGAAAATATTGAAGCCGTTTACCGTCTGCAAAAAGAGAATCCGGATTTAAAACTTCTTTTTTCTGACTACGATCGTTTTTTTGCATCACTTGATGAAGAACGTCTGCCGCTTCGCAAGGACTTTTTTAATCGTGTATCGGTCGGCGCCTATTCCATGGATGCTAAACTGAAACAAGCCAATCGCCGAGCGGAGGAAGCGCTGCTCCGCTGTGAATTTATGCTTTTGCTGAAAGAGTTTTTCCTGTCACAGTCCGGATTTTCAAATGCAGATGCTTTGAAAGCGGAGCAAGAACAGAAGGAATTGAGCACATTATGGAAAAAGCTCCTCTTCAATCATTTTCATGATACAATTTGCGGCACCATAATACCCGAAGCGCGTGATGAGGCTATTGCAGAGTTAGCGGGGATTTCATACCGCTGCGGGACGATGATCAATGATGCCTCTCAAGCCATGGTGAATGCCTGTGATACCGTAGGAGAGGGCATGCCGCTTTTTATTTTCAATCCGAACGGGCAGAAGTATGAGCATTTTTATACCTTTGAGATTCCCTGGCACTGTCGAGAACAAATCACGATTCTCGATGAAAACGGTGAGGAAGTTCCTTATCAGAGGACTTATACACAAGCAAAAGCCCGAAATTATCACATAGGCGGGCGCCGAAGGCTGATTATACCTCTGAGTCTTGATGCGCTCTCATTTAAGGAATATCGGATTATCGTCAAGGAGCCGGACCGCGCCTGTGACGTCAGGATCGAACCTGAATTTCCATTGCAAAAAAATGAAGGCCTTATACCGGATGATGACCCCTTTATTCTGGAAAATAATCAGCTGTCGGCTAAATTCTCCGAAGCAGGGTTTTTGTACTCGCTTTATGACAAGAAAAACAATTACGAAGCTTTGGGAAAAGAAATCACTTTCCCGATTATACTTGATGAACGAGATGCTTGGGGCGGGAGACAGTTCAGAGCATGGCAGGACAGCGGAAAAAGACTTTCGTTTGACCGTCTTGATCTGATTGAATCAGGACCTCTTCGCAAGGTCGTCCGGGCCCGTTATCATCTTGACGGCCGCAGCTTGGAACAGCGCTTTATTCTCTATCATGATAATCCGTATTTGGAAATCGAAAACAAGCTCCTGCTGAATACTATATGGGAAAGTATTCATATGGCGCTCCCGCGTCAGGGACGCGATCAGCTTACAGCCGAAAAAGCCTACGGTGAATACCGGCACAAAGCAGCTGAAACGATGGATTATTGTATGCATCGTTACGTTGATCTGACAGATCAGGATGACCGCGGACTATTGCTCGTAAATGACTCGAAATATGCGTACAGCGTAAGGCCTGACAGTCTCAATATTATTCTCAGCCGCAATGCCATCATGGCACAGGGCTACGGTAAGAATTGGTACCGTGATACCGAAGACTATTATTATGCAGATTTAGGTATGCAGCGATTTTCATTTCTTCTCTATCCGCACGGCATTAAAGCGGACGCGTCGGTGAAAAAAGATTTGGCCTTTTATTTAGCCCGTCCGCTTCATCACTTGATGGACAGTCAGCACCCCGCGTATGGTGAAAAAAGGATCATGCATAAAGGTTTTGCTTCTTACTTTGCTATTGATAAAGATAATGTAATTTTGAACAGCCTTAAAAAAGCGGAAGACGGCCGCGGCTTAATTCTTCGTCTGGTTGAAACGGCGGGAAAAGGTGTGACCTATAAGCTGAATCTCAACGGGCAGGAGTATCTCTCGGCTATCGGACCGTGGGAAATTCAAACACTGCGTTTTTGTAAGGGCTATTTTGAACACTGTAATCTTCTGGAAGAGCGTGAAGAACATCCGACAGAATAAGATAAATAAGATCAAAGGATAAAAAATGGATCAAAAAGAGAAATTACTAAAACAGCTCATTTTTAATTACCCCAAAATGAAGGGCGTAAAAGATGATATTCAGCGCGCTGCGGCGCTTCTGGCACGCTGCTATCAAAACGGGCACAAACTTTTAGTCTGCGGAAACGGCGGCAGTGCGGCGGACAGCGGCCATATTGTCGGCGAGCTGATGAAGGGCTTTTGCCTGAAACGGCCTCTGTCTTCCGGCCTGAAAGAGAAATTGGAAGAAGCCTTCGGGGAAGAGGGCCGGCTTTTAGGCAGCAGACTGCAGGAGGCTCTGCCTGCCATTTCTTTAAACAGCCATCAGGCGCTGATCTCGGCTTTTGCGAATGATGCCGAGCCGGATTATGTCTATGCCCAGCAGCTGATGGGCTATGGCGAACCCGGCGATGTCCTGATCGGAATCAGCACCTCCGGCAATGCCGAAAATGTTATCGCGGCCATGCAGCTGGCGTCTGTTCTCGGCCTTGATACGATTGCTCTGAGCGGCAAAGACGGCGGTGTAATGGCCGGACTGGCTGATGAAGCCATTATTATTCCGGAAGATGAAACCTACCGTATTCAGGAATATCACATCGCGGTCTACCACTATCTTTGCCGCTATCAGGAACTGACATTTTTTGAAGAATAAAAAACACAGTGAAGCCCGGGCTTCACACTGCGTTTTTTATTCTGATGCTTTGTTTAACCGGCAGAGAAGTCCGGCCCTGCGCTTAAGATTTAAAAGTCACTTGGCAGCACTCTGTTTTAAATAGGGTGCTAAGGAGGCAACCCCGGATTCGGGACTGCTCAAAATCGGAATCGTGACGTTGTCTTGCGGCAGACGCTCTAAAGCAGAAGCCATCGATGCTTGGGCGAGTACAATGCACTCACTTTCGGGGATAGCAGCAGCAATTTCATCAGAAATCAGCCGTTCATACTTTTCTGTTTCGCCTGCGTTCAGGTACTGTCCGGCTTCCTTAATTAAAAGCGTATTCAAATCAATCTGTTTCCCTTTTGCACGTGCCTTTCTTTCCAAAAGTTCCCGGGTCGGACTTAAGGTTGAAGCGACGGTTGCGGCGACGGTAATTTTCCCGGCGCGCCGGACAGCGTCTTCCGCCATGGCTTCATCGATGCGGACACAGGGAATCTTCAGCCTTTCATCGGCTTCATCAATCAGTCCGCCTATGGATGAACAGGCAGAAAAAAGAACATCGGCTCCCGCTTCCTCGGCATTGGCTGCAAGGTTATAAAAGCGTTTTCTGACCGAGGCCGTTATCTTGCCTTCCCGATTGATTTCCGGAAGAAGGCTGTCATCTAAAAGGTTAAAAATCGTCACCTCCGGAAATTGTCGCTGCACGATTTTTCGAAGGGACGAAATGGTCGCGTCGGTTGTGTGCATAATGGCCAGTATTTTCTTCATCTTTACTCCTCAGAGATAAAATCGCAGGAAAACTGCGAAGTGTATTGTATTCTGTTTCATTTTACCCTTTTCCCCGCCCCTTGTCTTTTCATTCGGCAGCGCGGCCGCGGCAAAAAGACCTTGCAGATGCTATACTGCATACGTTCGTAAAAAAGGAAAAGGAGTTGTTTTTTTATGGCAAACTTTACATGGAATAAGAAGAAGGGGGCGGAGGTCTTCTTTGTGAGCGAAGAAGCAAAAGGGCAGGATCTCTTTGATTTTGCAGCGGCACATTCCGCCTTTAAAGGGAAAAAGGGCGAGGTCTACAGCCTTTCATTCCCCGGAAAAGCCAATCGCTTCTTAGTCGGGCTCGGCAAAGAAGAGGCGCTCGAGGACAAGAACGCCAAAAAAGAAGCCTTGCGCCTGGGCTTTTTCAAGCTGGCGAAAAAGGCGGCCGAGGTCAAAGAAGAGGGGCTGCAGATTAAGCTTGAGGATTTTGCCGGGACGGAAGATGCGGCAGAGTTTTTGAGCGCAGCCTTAGACGGCATCCTGGAAGCCGATTATAAGTTTACGAAGAAGACGCAGGATGAAGCGGAAGAAGAGCCTTCCTGCCTTAACTGGGATTTCGTGTCGGAGAGCCTGTCTGAGGAAAGCTTTAAGGCAGTCGTTTCGGAAAGAGAAAATTTCACGGAAGGGCTTTTCCTGGCCAGAGACCTTGTCAATGAGACGTCCAATACGATGTATCCGGAAGTCCTCGCCGAGAAGGCGGAGGAGAAGCTTTCGCCTTTGGGCATTGAGCTGACGGTCTTGGATAAAAAGGCGATCGAAGAAAAGGGCATGGAGGCCTTTTTATCGGTCGGCAAGGGCTCGGACAAGGAGCCGCGTTTTATCGTGATGACATACACGGGGGATCCGGATTCTGAGGAGAGGACCGCTTTGGTCGGCAAGGGCCTGACCTATGATTCCGGCGGCTACTGCCTCAAGTCGCCCCGCGGGATGTCGACCATGCACGCCGATATGGGCGGTGCGGGTACGGTGATCGGGACGCTTTATGCGCTGGCGAAAAATAAGGTCAAAGTGAACGCGACGGGCGTCGTGGCGGCCTGCGAAAACCTGATTTCCGGCCATGCCTATAAAACCGGCGACATCATCGGCTCGCTTTCCGGCAAGACCATCGAAGTGCTGAATACCGACGCTGAAGGCCGGCTGACCTTGGCGGATGCTTTGTATTATGCAAGTTCCGAAACAGCGGCGACGCGCGTCATTGACTTGGCGACCTTAACAGGGGCAGCCGTGGCCGCTTTGAGCGATGAATACACCGCGGCACTGACGAATGACGAAACATATTTTGAAGCCTTCCGCGAAGCTGCCGAAGCAAGCGGCGAAAAGGTCTGGCTTCTGCCGAATGATGAAAATCTTCGCAAAAAGATCAAGGAGACGAAAGTCGCAGACCTGCAGAACGCCGCGACAGGCGGGGCCGGAACGATTACGGCCGGACAGTTTGTGCAGGAATTCCTGGCCGAAGACCTGCCCTGGATCCACCTGGATATTGCCGGCACAGCCTATAAGAGCAGTGCCCGGGCGTATTGGCCGGAACGGGCGACGGGCTATCACGTGAGAGCCTTGTATCAGCTGCTGAAGGGCTGAAACAGCTTGAAGCCGCCCCCCGGCGGCTAGAGCGCAGGCTTTAAGAGAACAAAAGCCCTTCGGCTTCTCAAAGTGCTGCCGTTTTTCGGCAGAAGCCCTCCTGCCCCTGGAGTTCGTTTCTTTTGCTTGCTAAACTAAGGGCTGAAGAAAATTTTTCAGAAGTGAAACGAGGTTTGGCATGAAGACTTTACTGCGCAGCGGATGGGAATTTATTAAACGGCCCTTGGTGCCGGATGAGGAACTGCCCGCCGCCTTTCCGAAGGAGCAGGCGACGGCGGTGACGGTGCCGCATGACTGGCTGATTTGGGATACGAAAAATCTTTACGAAGATTCTCTGGGGCTTTATCGCCGGACTTTTGAGGTGACGGCGGAAGATGAGGTGACGCTTCTTTATTTTGAAGGCGTCTATATGGACTGCACGCTCTTCGTCAACGGACAGGAGGCCGGGTGCTGGAAATACGGCTATTCGAGTTTTTACTTTGACGTGACGGAGTATACGCATATAGGTGAGAATGAACTCTTTTTGCGCGTCGTGCATAAGGCGCCGAATTCGCGCTGGTACTCGGGGGCCGGGATCTATCGCCCGGTCTGGCAGATCAGCAAGAAACGCGCGCATTTTCTCCCGGACCGCTTTGCGGCCGAAGCCATCGAGACGAAGACGGGCTTTGATTTAAAAATCAGAACCGTCGCGTCGGAAAAGGCAAAGCTGCGCTGTACGGTTTTTGATGCCGAGGGGCGGGCCGTAGGACGCGGAGAAGGCGCAGCGGATGAGAGCATCACGATGCATCTTTCCGGGGTCCGGCGCTGGAGCCTTGAATCGCCTTATCTTTACACCATTGAGGCGGAACTTCTGCAGAACAATGAGCTGCAGGACAAAGAGCGCTTCCGCTACGGTTTCAGGACCTGGCGCTTTGATGCGGATGAGGGCTTTTTCTTAAATGAAAAACATATCAAGCTGCAGGGGGTCTGCCTCCACCATGATCAAGGCCTTTTGGGTGCGGCCTACCATCCGGCGGCGGCGAAGCGTCAGCTGCGTCTGATGCGGGAGATGGGCGTGAATGCGATCCGGACCTCGCACAATATGCCGGCGCCGCATTTCCTGGAGCTCTGCGATGAGATGGGTTTTGTCGTGATTGATGAATTTGTCGACGTCTGGCGTCATGCCAAAACGGAATATGACTATGCCCGCTTTTTCGACGATTGGGTCGAACGGGACGTGGCGAGCTGGATCCGCCGGGACCGTCTGCATCCGTCGGTGGTGATGTGGTCGATCGGCAATGAGATTTATGACACCCACGAGGGCCCGGAAGGCAAAAGGACCATGCGCTATCTGATGGATCTCGTCAGGCTGCATGATCCGGAAGAGCACGCGGCGATTACCTTAGGCTCGAATTTTATGGCGGGCGAAAATACGCAGCGCTGTGCCGACATATTAAAGCTAATCGGCTACAACTATGCCGAACGCCTCTACGACGAACATCATGCCGCCCACCCGGAGTGGAAAATCTACGGCAGCGAGACCTGCTCGACGCTGCAGAGCCGCGGCATCTACCATTTCCCCTATGAACAGCCCGTCCTGACGGATGATGACCTGCAGTGTTCGGTCCTGGGCAATACGACGACGAGCTGGGGAGCCAAGGACATTCCGTTTATTCTGGAATTTGAAGCGGGCTGTGATTTTTCGGCCGGGCAGTTCATCTGGACCGGGATTGACTATATCGGCGAACCGACGCCTTACACGACTAAAAATTCTTATTTCGGCATGTGCGATACCGCCGGTTTCCCGAAAGATTCGTACTACCTTTTCCAAGCCGCCTGGCGGGAAAAGAAAAAAGAGGAGCCGGTCTTGCATCTTTATCCTTATTGGGACTGGAATCCGGGGCAGATGATCGACCTGATGGCGGCGTCTGATGCGGCGGAAGTTGAAGTGCTCGTGAACGGAAAATCTCTCGGAAGAAAGGCTTTGGATCCTGCGGCCGGCAAGGTTCTGGCCCATTTCAAAGCGCCTTACGAAGAGGGTGAGGCAGAGGCGATTGCTTATGATGCAGAAGGGCGGGAGATCGCGCGCACGACGGAATCGTCCTTCGGCGATGCCGCCGAGATCTGCCTGGCGGCCGAAGCGGAAAAGCTTCGCCCCGGCGATCTGGCTTTTATCAGCATCAGCATGCGGGATGAAGAAGGAAACTTAACGGCCAACGCCAATAATGAAGTTTACTGCGAGGTGGCGGGCCCGGCCCGGCTCTTAGGACTCGATAACGGCGACAGTACGGACTACGATCCTTACAAGACAAATCGCCGCCGGCTCTTTTCGGGAAAACTCCTGGCGGTATTAGAGCCGGAAGGCGCCGGAGAAATCCGCTTTACCGTTTCGTCACCCGGGCTTTTGCCTAAGACTTTGCGGCTTATTGCGGAAGAGGGCGACTACCCGACGCCGCAGCTGCCCTTGATCCGGGAAGAGGCTTCGCAGCCGGCAGATGTGCCGATCCGAAAGCTTGAACTGAGGACGGATGCGGCGCGCCGGATCACGCCCGCTAAGCAGCGTTTTACGATAGAAGCGAAGGCAAAACCTGCCAATGCGACGTACCGGGATATCGACTGGCGCATTACGAATGTGCGCGGTGCGGATTCTCTGATCGCGGAGCTGAAGAAAGATCCCGCCGATCCTTTCCGGGCGGAAGTTAAAGTCAAGGGCGACGGCGATTTCACCGTCCGCTGCCTGCCGAAAAACGGCCGGGAGCATTACGCCTTTATTTCCTCTCTGGACTTCACGGCAGAAGGCTTCGGAAAGCTGCAGATGGATCCTTATGCCTTTATTTCTGCATCGCTTTATACGGCGAAAGACGGCGCGATCGGCGACGGCAACGAACGCGGCATTTTAAGTGACGAAGACAAGACGAGCTGGGTCGCTTTCGAGAATCTTAATTTCGGAAGCTTCGGTTCGGATCTTTTGAGAGTGCCGATCTTCTCGCGAAGCGACGAGCATCACTACAGACTCTGGAGCGGCATTCCGTATCAGGAAGGGAGCAAGCTCCTGCTGGATGAGAAGCGGCATCTTCCTTCGGTCTGGAATACCTATCAGGAGATGGTCTTCCGCCTGCCGTACCGGCTCAAAGGCATCGAGACCCTGGCCTTGGAAATGCCGGAGCAGGTCATGGTAAAAGGCTTCGTTTTTGACCGTCAGGACAAGGCCTTTGCGAATCTGCGTGCGGCAGAGGCTGATGAGATTTACGGCGATCAGTATGAAAAAGAAGAGGTCTGGGTCCGCCATATCGGAAATAACGTCTCCCTAAGCTTTCATGACATGGACTTTGCGGAGCAGGGGACAGAGCAGATCCGCCTGACGGCCTCGAGTGCCCTCCCGCTCAATTCCGTGCAGCTGCTCTTTGAAGATGAAGCGGGCACATACCGCGAGAGTCTGGAGTTTGAGGGCCCGGCGGAAGAAAAGAGCAAAGTCTTCCGCTTCAAGCCGCAGTACGGGAAGAAGAAAGTGACCTTGATCTTCCTGCCCGGCACGGCGCTTGACCTGAAATCTATTGCGTTCATCCCTTGTGATGACGGGAACAAAAGCGCGGCGGACGGCGAAGACGCGTAAGTTACGGCTTGCCTGAAGGCAGCGCTTTTGAAGAAAAACAACGGGCATTCGTCTAAAAAGCGCGTCCGCCATAAATTAGTCTTCCCATAAAACAGGGGCCGGAAGCTTCAAGCGTCCGGCCCTCTTTAGTGGCTTAGAAAAGCTTGCAGCCCCCCGCCTCAGGCGCTGCCGTCTTCGTCTAAATCAATCAGGAAAGGCGAGGCCGGAAGACCGTCCCCGTTTCGAAGATACGCATAAGGCGGATTATTTTCATATAAGAACAAGAGCTGATAAGTTTTTAATTCATCGTCGCCGATACCGTCCGGCAGGGCCAGATCAATGTAATTATCCGAAAGTTCGAGGATCTCGGCGGCCCTTTTATTTCCTGCCTGATCCCGGTAAACAAAGGCCTTCTCAAAATCCCCGTCCGTCCAGAGCCCTGAGGCCGCATAGCGGAAATAAAGCCGCAGCTTTCGGCCGTCACGAAACCAGCTCGAAAGCTCCGGACTCAGTCCGTAATCCGAGTGCCCGGCATGCATCGCCTTATACGCCAGATAGCAGCGGGAACCGAGGCTCCACTTATCCTGCGGATGAAGATCATTTGCCTCGCCGACATCCAATGAGACCACCATGGCCGTATCATTAAGAGCCAGCGCCTGCCGCTGCGCCTCCCGGATCATCGCCCAGCTGTCTTCGGGAACCCCGCGGAAGGGATCATCATAGCGGGTCAGCTGCACATAAATAAAGGGCAGCTTCTTGCCGAAATCCTGCCGGAAACGGCGGATCAGGCGCTTGAAATGCTCCGCATAATCTTCCGGATTCTGATCGTTTGATTCCCCCTGATACCACAGGGCTGCCGTAAAGGGAAAGCCTTTCAGCGGCTGCAGATAAGCATAGTAATTGCTGCCTGCAATGCGGTCCCAGAATTTCGGATCCCCGAGCAAAGGAAGTTCGGGCCCGGGCGCAATTTCCCAGATATCGCCGCCCAGCGGCACGGTGGCTTCGTCCAAAATAAGACCGTAAAATTTCCCCGGCACGGCACCTCCGGTTCCGAAGGGGACCAGGAGCCGGACCAGCACTTCGTTCTCGCCCGCCCGCAGGATACCCGGCGGCAAGTCATAGCGGCGCGGCGGATACTGGTAATCCGTCCTGCCGACTTCCCGGCCGTTGAGATAGGTAATATCTTCATGGAAAAGGCAGCCCAGCTCCAGGCGGGCACTGCGGCTCGCTGCCTCCTCCGGCGTCAGCTCAAAGCGGCAGCGCAGCCAGAGTACCCCGTGAAAATCCTTGTACTTTGTCTCAAAAAGCATGTCAGGAAAAATATCTTCCCCGAAGGCCTCAAAAGCGTCTTCCGGAACCTCGGCGGCCAGCGCTTTTTCATGCCACGCCTGAAGCGCTTTCGCGTAAGCCTCGTCGGCGGCCTTCCGCTCGGCCTCAGCTGCCCACTTGTAAAAGACATCCGTCAGATCCGGTCGATCCGCCAGATCCTCCAAAGGCAGCCAGCTTTCCGCGGTCGTGCCGCCGACAGAACAATTCACCAGGCCGATCGGCAGGTCGTGATCGTCCAGATACGCCGCGGCAAACGCCAGGCCCAGCGCGCCGAATTCCGGCATCGTCAAAGCGCTCAGGCTTTTCCATTCCGAAGGCTCGGGCCACCGGCGGTTCTCCTTGTCAAAAGACGGCGCAAGAGGCAGCCGGAGTTCCCGGATCCGGGAATCCTCCAGGCCTTCAAAAAAAGGCGGCATGGCATCTGTGCAGCGGCTTACGGGAAGCTGCATATTCGACTGTCCGCTCAGCAGAAAAACCTTGCCCAGGGCAATATCTTCATAAAGCAGACGTTCTTTGCCGCATGAAAGTTCCAAGGTATAGCCCTCTCCCGGCGGCAAAGCGGGGACCTTAATCCGCCAGCTGCCGTCGGCTTCGGCGCTGCCTTCTAAGCTCTGTCCGGCCAGCTTCAGCCGGATCCTGCTTCCCGGGGCCGCCTCGCCCCAAACGGCAAAAGCCCGGCCGCTCGGCAGGACGGCGCCGGATCTGAAGAGCGGAAAAACACGCATCATCTCTTACTCCTTTTTCGATTCAAAAATGCCGCTGTAGTTCTTCGTCGACGATCCGATCTGCTTGAACTCACTCGGCGTACAGTTTTTATATTTTTTAAACACGCGGTTAAATGTAGAAATGCTGTTAAAGCCCGCCTTCATCGCCACCTCGGTGATGGACGCCTCCGGATCCGACAAGAGCATTTCCGCATCGGAAATCCGGCAGCTGTTGAGGTAATCGATAAAACTCATCCCCGTAAAGCTCTTGAAAAGGCGCGAATAATAAAACTTGCTGAAGGACGCCTCGTCCGCCAGCTGGTCCAAGGTAATATCCTCGCGCGAATGCTCCCGGATGAATTCCAGGCTTTCGTAAATGGTCGATAAATGCTGCTGCGCGGCCGTCTCTTCCTCAGAGGAGAGCTCTTCTTTTTCCCGCAGCTTGATCGCCGCATCCCGGCCCGCAATATTCAGCCGCTCCATGACGGCGTTTCCCAGGTGCGAGGCCAGGCGGATCAGTTCCGCATAAATCAGCACATTCTTAAGCGGGGAATCCGCGTATTCCAGCTGCAGCATCTGCGTCAGGCATTCCTGCATTTTAACGTGCGATTCCGGGAAGCTCTCTTTCGTCACAAGATACGAAGGACTCAAAAAGGGGAAGACGGTCGACAGTTCCTTAAACTGATTCATGATCGTCGGGTCAAAGAGGATGATCAGGCGTTCTCCGTCCGGCTCCGGTTCGTCAATGGTATGCAAAATACCCGGAGCGATCCACAAAATATCGCCCGGGCTGAGGTAAACATCTTTATTCTGAATGTTAAGCGAGTAGTCTTTGCGCAGAGGCATGATGATTTCCGTGGCCGCATGCCAGTGCAGCGGGTAGCCTTCCTTTTCCACATTATGGTAAAAACGCACCCGTGAATATTCAGGATATCGGACGGTTTCTTTCACACCGTCTAGCTGCTCGATCACAAGAAAACTCCTTTCTTCTTGTTTGGAGCAAAACCCGGGCCCGTAGAAAAGCCCGATCCGCTGTTTTTTATTTATCTGCATTCATCATAATACTATTAAAAAGCCCGTGTCGAGCGTTTAGCGGCTTTTGAAGCGCAAGAAATGAGAAGTTTAACGCAAAGGAAGAGGCGAAAGCCCCGCCCGCAGCCGATATACTGAAGACAGTATGTATCGGGAGGATCTCCATGAAAAGCAAGGACAAGACAAAAGCTGCTCAAAAACGTGACCGCCGCCCTTTCCGGGAAAGGGCCGAGGCACTCGTATCGGAAATGAGCCTCGAAGAAAAAATCAGCCAGATGCTGCACGCCGCACCGGCCATTCCGCGCCTTAATGTTCCCGCTTATAATTGGTGGAACGAGGCACTCCACGGGGTGGCCCGGGCCGGGACCGCCACTGTTTTTCCCCAGGCGATCGGCCTGGCCGCTTCCTTTGATCCCGATTTGATCAAAGCGGCGGCCGAAGTAATTTCCGACGAGGCCAGGGCCAAGTTCAATGCGCAGCGGGCCGAAGGGGACCGGGATATTTACAAGGGGCTGACCATGTGGTCGCCGAATGTCAATATCTTCCGGGATCCGCGCTGGGGCAGAGGCCACGAAACCTACGGGGAAGACCCCTTCCTGGCCGGGCTCTTGGGGGTGGCCTTTATCGAAGGTCTGCAGGGCGAATCGCCTGACTATCTCAAGACGGCCGCCTGTGCCAAGCACTTTGCCGTGCATTCCGGACCGGAAGATCTCCGCCACGAATTTAATGCGGAAGTGTCCGACAAAGATCTTTATGAGACCTATCTTCCGGCCTTTAAAGCCTGTGTGGAAAAAGGCGAGGTCGAAAGCGTCATGGGCGCTTATAACCGCGTGAACGGCGAAGCAGCCTGCGCGAGCCCCCGGCTCCTTCAGGAGATCCTGCGCGGGGAGTGGGGCTTTGAGGGACATGTGGTTTCGGACTGCTGGGCGATCCGGGATATTTTCAACGATCACGGCCTGGCGGATCGTCCCGCCGACGGGGCGGCCATGGCGATCAAAGCCGGCTGCGACCTGAACTGCGGCAGCTGCTACGGCCATGCCCTGGATGCGGTTTATGAGGATCTTCTCTCGGAAGATGCGATCGACGAAGCCTGCATCAGGCTTTTTACCACACGCTTCATGCTCGGGTTGTTTGATGAGACGCCTTTTGATGCCATCGGCTATGAGGACTGCGACAGCCCCGAGCATCAGGCCTTTAATCTGGAAGCGGCGAAAAGGGTTCCGGTGCTCCTTAAAAATGACGGGATCCTGCCGCTTGATAAAAATGAAATAAAAAGCATCGGCATTATCGGTCCCAATGCGGATAACCGCAGAGCCTTGGTCGGCAACTACGAAGGCACCGCTTCCCGCTATTGGACGATCAGCGAGGGTATTTATGATTATCTGGAAGGCAGCGATACCCGGATTTATTTCTCGGAAGGCTGTCATCTTTACAAAGACCGCATGCAGAATTTAGGCGAAGCGAACGACCGTATTTCCGAAGTGAAGACGGTCTGCAAAAAAAGCGATGTCATTATTGCCTGCTTCGGCCTTGACCCGAGCCTGGAGGGCGAAGAAGGGGACACGGGCAATCCCTTCGGCAGCGGAGACAAAGCCGATATTCTCTTCCCCGGCATTCAGCGTGAGGTCTTGCATACGATTTACGAAAGCGGCAAGCCGGTTATTCTTCTGGTATTGTCGGGCAGCTGCCTGGCGCTGGACGAAGACAGCGAAAAAGCGGCGGCGATCATGCAGTGCTGGTACCCCGGGGCAATGGGCGGCAAAGCCGTGGCCGGGCTTTTGTTCGGAGAGGCCTCGCCTTCGGGAAAGCTTCCCCTGACCTTTTATTCTGAAAAGTATCAAGCCCCGCCCTTTACGGACTATACGATGAAAAACCGCACCTACCGCTATTACCGGGGGGAGGTCTGCTATCCTTTCGGCTTCGGTCTGACCTACAGTAGATTTTCCTTAGACTCTGTAAAGATCTCAGATTATACTATTACTAAAGAAGGTATTACGATTACGGCGGATGTTTCCAATACGGGCGAACGTGAAGCCTGTGAAACCTTGCAAGTTTATGTCAAAGCACCCGAGGGCGGTCCGCTTTATCCGCAGCTGAAAGCGACGGCAAAATGCCCGCTTAAAGCCGGCGAGAGCGGCCGCTATAGGCTGCGCCTGGAAGAAGAGGCCTTTGAGGTCTTCACGGAAGAGGGCAAGGCCGTCATTCCCGAGGGTGATTATGAACTTTATATCGGCTTCTCGCAGCCCGATCCGAGATCCGCGGAACTGACGGGTTTTGAAGCGGAAACATTCAGGCTCAGGAGGTAAGCATGCGTTATATTCTCGGCATTGATGTCGGCACGTCCGGCACGAAAACAGCGCTTTTTGATGAAAACGGTCAATATCTCTCCGGCTATACCGGTGAGTATCCCCTCTCCCAGCCGCAGAACGGCTGGGCGGAGCAGGACCCCGAAGACTGGTGGGAGGCCGCGGCGGAGGGGATCCGCAGCGTTTTAAAAGAAAGCGGCATTGCCGCATCTGATATTGCCGGCATCGGCCTGAGCGGGCAGATGCACGGGCTGGTGCTTCTGGATGAAAACGGCGAGGTCTTAAGGCCTTGTATCATTTGGGCGGATCAGCGGACAGAAGCGGTCACCGCGGAAATGGAAGAGCTGGTCGGCCGGGAAAGAATTATTGAAATTACGGCGAATCCGCCGATGACAAGCTTTACCGCTGCTAAGATCATGTGGGTTAAACGTCATGAACCCGAAATTTATGCCAAGGCAAGACATATCCTCCTGCCCAAAGATTATATCCGCTATAAACTGAGCGGCGCTTATGCCGGCGATGTTTCGGATGCGTCGGGCATGCAGCTGATGGATGTCAAAGGCCGCTGCTGGTCCGAAGAAATGCTGGAAAAACTGGACATTGATCCGGCCCTGCTGCCGGAACTGGTGGAATCGCAGGACGTTTCGGCCAGAGTAAATGCTGAAGCGGCGGCTCTTACCGGTCTTGCAGAAGGCACGATTATTGCCGGCGGGGCCGGAGATAATCCGGCGGCCGCGATCGGGACCGGGGTCTATAAACCGGGCCGGGCGTTTACGACGATCGGGACCTCTGCGGTGGTCTACACGGTGACCGATGAACCGGAGATTGATCCCCATGGACGGGTACATACCTTGTGTGCGTCGGTTCCCGGAAAGTGGACCCTGATGAGCTGCACCCAGGCGGCGGGCCTTTCGCTGCGCTGGCTGCGGGATACCGTCTGTACGGAAGAAGTGAAAGCGGCCGAAGCGCAAGGCAAGGATCCTTATGATCTGATGACGGCAGAAGCTGAGGCGGTGCCGCCCGGCTCCGAACGGCTGATTTATCTGCCGTATCTGATGGGCGAGAGAAGTCCCTATCTGGATCCGAATGCCAGAGGGGTCTTCTTCGGGCTTTCGGCCATGCACGGCAAGCCTGAACTTATCCGCTCCGTGATGGAGGGGGTGGGCTTTTCTCAGCTGCAGTGCCTGGATGTGTTCCGGGAGAATAAAGCAGAGGTCGACGACATGATCGTGACCGGCGGCGGAGGCAGAAGTCCTTTGTGGCGGCAGATGCTGGCGGATCTTTATCAGATTCCGGTCCGGACTCTGGAGACGGATCAGGGCGGTGCACTCGGGGCGGCGATCCTGGGCGGTATTGCCGGCGGCGTTTATGCATCGGCAGAAGAAGCCTGTGAAAAAATCATCCGCTACCGGGAGGCGCAGGCCCCCGACCCTGCCATGCACGAGGCCTATCGGCCGTATTATGATTTATATAAGGATTTATATAAAAGTTTGAAAGAAGACTTTGCCCGTCTGGCAAAGCTTTAATTTAGCAATAGGAGGCTATATATGACATATTTTCCATTTATCGAAAAAGTGCCTTATGAGGGCCCGGAGAGCAAGAACCCGATGAGTTTCAAGTTCTATGATGCCGAACGTGAAATTATGGGCAAGAAGATGAAGGATCATCTGAAGTTCTCGATGGCTTGGTGGCACAATCTCTGCGCGAACGGACAGGATATGTTCGGGACGGGGACGATTGACAAGAGCTTCGGCGCCGAGGAAGGCAGCATGGCGCATGCGAAGGCCAAAGTGGATGCCGGTTTTGAATTTATGCAAAAGCTCGGGATCGAGTATTTATGTTTCCACGACCGCGACATCGCGCCCGTCGGCAAGGATCTGGCCGAGACGAATAAAAATCTTGCTGAAAT
>CALLQJ010000407.1 GCA_938014865.1 uncultured Fastidiosipila sp. | reverse complement strand
AAAGGAATACCGCCATGCAGGTGAGCCTCCACATCATGCGGAATTTCATCTTCAGCAGCGGAAACATAACGAGGAATATTTAAATTAAAATCATTTTCGATAATGTCTTCTCTTGAAGCAAGATAACTGTATGACGGAATTTCCTCACGATTTTCGAAGGTATCCGCAATTCTTGCGATATCTTTTTCTAAAAGAACGTTTTGTTTTCCTCTTTTAACAAAATCGTGTGAGGCATCGATAATTAATACTTTTTCATTTAACTCGCGATTTTTCTTCAAAACAAGAATAACAACCGGAATACCCGTGTTCGTAAAGAGATTTGCCGGCAGACCTATAATTGTGTCAATATGATTTTTTTCCAGAAGACGCTTTCTTATTTCTCCTTCAGCGCCGCCTCTGAAGAGAACGCCATGAGGTAAAACAATCGCCATCGTTCCATTTTGCCCAAGGTGATATAGACCATGCAGTAAGAATGCATAATCGCCTTTTGATTTAGGGGGCAATACTCCGGCAATCTGGAAACGCGGATCGCTCACCTTTAAACCCGCTTTATTCCATCTGCTCAAAGAATAAGGAGGATTCATGACAACTGCATCGAATTGAACCGCTTCATTAGGCCTGCGCGGATCATCAGGCCAATCCTCAGCGAGCGTATCGCCATTACGGATGTTCATATTACTCGGGAGAACACCATGCAGGAGGAGATTCATACGGCAGAGATTGTAAGTTGAAGTGTTCTTTTCCTGTCCGTAATACTGCAAATCTCTTTTTTGATCTTCTGTCAGCAGATTTCCGACCGTTAAAAGCAGCGATCCTGAGCCGACCGTGGGGTCGTAAATAGATTGGATATCCGATGAACGTGTTACGATTTGTGCAATAACTTCACTCACCTGGTGCGGTGTATAGAATTCTCCGGCCTTTTTGCCGGAATCCATCGCAAACATACCGATCAGGTATTCATAAGCATCCCCTAAGATATCGCCTTCCTGAAGTTCCGCCATATTAAGATCTGAAAAAAGCCCGATCAGCGCTTGAATATTTTTACTGCGTTCGGTCAAATCGCTGCCCAAAGCGGAGTCGCTTAAATCAATAAGTGACGATGAAAAAATGCCTTTAAAATTTTCTTTATTTTTTGCATCTTTAAAATTATTGTCGAAATTTTTTAGAGAATCACTGACTAAACTCAGCTCGAAAGTGCCGTCATTGATGCTTTCTATCCATCTCTGATAAAGTCTGTCCGGCGGAATAAAGTAGCCGCGCATATTGATAATGGTATTTTCGAAATCTTCCTCCAAACCTTCTTCAACCATCTCATTGTATTCTTGACGGAAATTTTCGAAAAGCTCTTTTTCACTCAGGTTATCAAAAAAGCCTTTATTCATAACTTTGTAAGCATTCAGAGTTTGATCGCTGAGAAATTTATAGAACATCAAGCCTAACATATAATCTTTATACCGGCTGGCGTCCATGGATCCTCTGAGCTCATTAGCACCATTCCAAAGTCTGCGTTTAATTTCTTCTGACGTGATCATATCTGCTCCTAATCATTAGAATTAGCTTTTGTTATTTTATTTTAAATTCTGAAAATATGAATTACTTTATTATGCTAATTATACAGATTTTTTCACGTTTTAACATATGATCTTTTACAGCGTAAGTAAAAAAACAAGTGAGATATTTAATCTTCATGAGCCTTCAAAAATATAAAATTTATAATCTTCGCTGCATGTCAGATTCGAAATAATATCCCAAAAGACAGAAATCAATAGATTTTCAGCACGAATAAAAAATGCCCGTGTTACGGGGCATTCATGCTTACTCACTATCCTGTTAAATAAACCAATTTAATTGTATCGAGTATTTGTCCGCTGCAAAGCAATCATCCGCAATCCATGTAGCCGGACGAGAATTCAATATGGCAATATTCCCATCACTCCTGCTCCCTCAGCTCGTAGACAAAATCACCCTCATAATAAATCTCAAAATAAGCCTCCAAGGCCTCGGGCTTTTGTGACTTTGTCATGAGAAAACCCTCCGTAACAAAACTCCTGAAGCCATAATATTCCCCCATCAAATCAAAGCCCGTATACCGCTCCGGCCATACCCTGATGAAATCCGCTAAGGTCATTTTCTCACCCGAAAAGCGGCCCGGGTTGCCACATAAAACGTCAATATACTTCAAAAGGCAGACATAAGAATCCTCAAGCGAGACGCCCTCAATAAGAATATCCCCGTCGCTCATCTCATCCGTCCGGAGGTCCGCAAAGCCGTAATCCGTGCACAATCTGAGATTTTTACGCGCTTCATCCCATTCAAAATCAATAATTCTTGCGTCATGAAGACTAAAATCTGCAGCCGCAGGCTTCCGCCTGATTACCTTTTTCAATTTCTGCCTCCCAAAATTCTGTCCTTTTTAAAAAGTCGCCCGTAAACTTCCTTCAAAAAGCCGGACATCCCACCCGCTGATTTTCCGGCCTAAAGGATCCAAAGCCCCTTCCCGTCAGGCTCCGTCGTTTTCATTATTATAAGACAAATGCTCCGGCACTTGACAAAGCCATCGCCAAAGCCTAAATATAAGAGCAGCAATATGAAACGTTTCAAGCCAAGAAATAAAAAGGAACATATCAGGAGCAAGAAAGGAACAGAAGATGAAAAAGAATTCGCCAAATTCCTCAGGTCCCGCCGGAACCTTGCTTTGTCAGCTGAACTTCGACGAAGGAAAAGGCATGCACGTAAAAGATGCAGCCGGGCTTTTGCCTGAGGGGAACATTCACTATCCCCTGCATCAGGGTGAGCATATGCCGCCGCGCGATCCCGAATGGCGGGAAAACGGGGTAAAAGGCGGCTGCCTGCTTTTGGACGGAAGCAGCTTCATTCAATACCCGGCGGACACCTTCTCCTTCCCTGATGACGCATTTACGATCACGCTTTGGATCGCTCCGCGCACGTTCGAATGTGATTTTCATGCATCCGAAACAAACGGGACAAATAATCTCACGGGCATTCTGAGCCAGTCGGATCGGGCGGAAAACCGGGGCCTGCTCTTAGGATACGGGCAATTCGGAGCGCTTAGCTTCCAGATCGGGACGGGAGATCAATGGCTGATCCTTTCCGCTCCTGAGGCCCGGCTTCAAAAATACAAATGGAATTATGTCGCGGCAAGTTTCGACGGCAAAAATTCCGAAATGAGCCTTTACCTGAACGGCGAAAAAGCCACCTCCCGGAAAATTCCCGCTTCAGAACACCCGGCCGCCCAAGCCGGCGCTCCGGCCGGCAAGAATCCGCCTAAAAACTTTCATCCTGCCGCCGCTCCGCTTTGGCTCGGGAAAAACGGCGAAGCCGAAGCCATCGAAGGCGGTTTCCCGGGAGCCTGCAGCGGCTATATTGATGAATTAAAAATCTATAGAGAGTGCCTCCCCGCTGAAAAAATCAAGGCTTATTACGAAAGCTGCGAGATTCCGGACATTCCCTTCGAAGAGATTTGGCTGCAGAACATCCTGCGAGATGACCGAACCCGCCCGCAGTACCACGCCGCGCCCTATCAATTCTGGATGAACGAGCCGCACGCCCCGCTCTTCCACAAGGGAAAATACCACCTCTTCTTCCAGCAGAACATGTCCGGCCCCTACTGGGGCAATATCTGCTGGGGCCACTGGGTCAGCGACGACGCCGTCCGCTGGAAGCCGCTCAAAGAAGCCTTAACACCCGAGCCCGGCAGCGTCATGCCCGACGGCGTCTGGTCCGGCGGCGCAACAAAAGACAAAAACGGCGTACCCGTGCTTTTCTTTACCGCGGCAAATCAAAATTTCCGAGAAAGCGATGATTTGATTTCCAATCAAAATATCGGCGTCGCTTATCCCGAAGACATCGACGATCCCGAACTTCGGACCTGGCACGTTGATGAACACTTGGCCATCATTCAAAAAGAAGGGCAAGGCCGGCCCGGGGAATTTCGCGACCCCTTTATCCTGAAAGAGAACGGCTTGTGGAACATGCTGATCTGCTCCGGTTCCGCCGAAAGCCAAGGCGGGAGCGTGCTGCTTTACACCAGCGACACGCTCGAAGTCAAGCCGGATGGTTCCGTCGAGATGAACTGGCAGTACAAAGGCCCCCTCTACGAAATGCCCGAGCCCGAACGAAAATACGGGACCTCCTGGGAGCTGCCGGTCCTCATGCCTTTAAAAAATGAAACCGGCACAATCAAAAAATACTTCTTCGGGATTTTGCCCGCTCCGGTCGGCATCGGCGACAATAAGATCTATTACTACCTCGGCGACTTCGATCAGGCACGCGGCAAATTCACCCCCGACCCCGCCTTCTCTCAGCGCCCGCGGCTTCTTGACTACGGGCCCAATGTGTTCG
>CALLQJ010000406.1 GCA_938014865.1 uncultured Fastidiosipila sp. | reverse complement strand
ACTCTGGGGCCCGCGGTTCAGCGGTCAGGCCATCGATGCGATGGGCATCGGCGCGGGAGACGTCAACTTTCCCGAAGTCGCAAGAAAAGCCCTCATCATGCTGGCCTGCTACATCGGCTCCGCGCTCTTTAACTTTATGATGCGCCGCCTGATGATCAAGGCCTCGCAGCGGACCATCCGCCGGATGCGCCAGGATACCTTTAATAAAATTGTGGAGCTGCCCCTGGCCTATATTGATACGCATCAGGCAGGTGACCTGGTGTCCCGTATTTCCTATGACCTTGACGTGGTGAACCATTCGCTGACCAATGACATCATCCAGATTTCGGCCAGCCTGATCACCGTGATCGGCTCGATTATCATGATGTGGCAGATTTCGCCGCCGCTTTCCTTGATTTTCTTATTAATGCTGCCGGTCACCGTGCTTTTCACGCGCTACCGGATTAAGCGGACGAAGCCCTTGTTCCGGAAGCGTTCGCACAAGCTCGGCGAAATGAACGGCTATGTGGAAGAAATCCTCTCGGGGCAGAAAACGATCCGGGCCTATGACAAGGAAGGCTTCTTTAATGAGGAATTTGATGAGGTAAACAGCGAAGCGATCGGCGCTTACTATAAAGCGGATTACCAGGCCGCCTTTAACGGGCCTTCGGTCGGCTTGATCTCCAACCTCGCCCTCGCCTTCGTGTCCTTGTTCGGGGCGCTTTTGTACCTGCGCTCTTCCCTGACGATCGGGAATTTGTCCTCTTTTATTTTGTATTCCAGACGCTTTTCCGGCCCCATCAATCAGATTGCCAACCTTTACGCCGAACTGCAGTCCGCCGCCTCTGCGGCCGAGCGGGTCTTTTCCCTGCTTGAACAGCCTTCCGAACCGGCGGACCGTCCCGGCGCAATTGAGTTTACGGATGTCACGGGGAAAGTGGAATTTCGCAATGTGAGCTTTGCCTATGAACCCGGCGTTCCGATCATCAAGGATCTGAACTTCACCGCGAAACCGGGCAGCCTCACGGCGATCGTCGGCCCGACGGGCGCCGGCAAAACCACCTTGATCAACCTGCTGATGCGTTTCTATGATCCGCAGGAGGGGGCAATTTTAGTCGACGATATTGACATCCGGGATGTCACCCGCCGCAGCCTCCGCCGCTCCTTTGCCATGGTCCTGCAGGACAGCTGGCTCTTCCGCGGCACGATCAAGGAAAATATCGCCTACGGCCGGCCCGAGGCCTCCATGGCGGAAATCCGCAAAGCGGCGGACGCCGCCCATATTTCCGGCTTTATCGAGGCCCAGCCCGAAGGCTATGATGCAATGCTCACGGACGGTGCGTCCAACCTCTCCCAGGGGCAGAAGCAGCTGATGACCATTGCGCGGGCCATGCTGCTGGACAGTCCGATGCTGATCCTGGACGAGGCCACCTCGAACGTAGACAGCCGGACGGAAATGGCCATACAAGATGCAATGAATACCCTCATCGAAGGCCGGACGTCCTTTGTGATTGCGCACAGGCTGTCAACCATTCAGGATGCCGACCACATTCTCCTGATTGAAGACGGCGAGATCAGCGAGCAGGGCACGCACGAGGAACTTTTAGAAAAAGAAGGGGCATATTACAA
>CALLQJ010000405.1 GCA_938014865.1 uncultured Fastidiosipila sp. | reverse complement strand
TACGTTTCGATGATCTTTATATATTCATTAAATTCTGACGGATGAATCACGACTTTGATAAAGCGGCTGTCGCTTTTCAAAACCTCGCGCAGCGATTTTATAAAATCCACCGTCATCGGCAGTTTCTGCAAAGAACGGATCTGTTCCTGATGCATGCTCAGCATGTGAGAGACGGGGGTTTCGCCGAACATATTCCGTCCCGAAATCAGCTGCCCGGGTTTGAGCTGTTCCCAGGCGGCATCAAGGGAGGCTTCCGCCGCTTTATAGCCGTAAATATTGCCGGTGATATCAATGAAAAGCTCATCCTGCTCCGCCTCAGCCGCTTCGCTCAGGCAGTCCAGAAAAGGAATCACGCGTTCCGCCGTGGTCTTATGCCGGCAGAAAGACGGCCCGTTGGCGCCGTAATAGAGGCCGTCGGACCAGCACAGCCCCGCTCCGCTGTCATTCGTGATGATCTGAAGATAGGAAAGATCCGGCAGTGCCCGGCAAAGTTTTTTCATCGCTTCGCCGTAGAGCGCCAAAACCTCCGGATGATCGATGCAGGGGGCAAAATACATCTCCCGGGCCCTGCGGGGATGTTCGCAGCGCGGCCCTCTCCAGGCCGGGTGATCCCGGTAAACGGCCTCCGGCAGATAATAAGGATCAATCAGCAAGCCGGCCGATTTTAAGCCGTAGCGGGAAGCGATCCGGCTGCGCTGTCTGAGCAGTTCCAGATTCTGCGCGGCATAGTCCTTATCCAGATACGGCTCCAGCGCGTCGGGCACGCAGAGTTTAAAAAGGCTTGTCTGCAGCATGCCCCAATTCGGATAGGGATCGCCCGGATGCTCTTCGAGCTCGGCATAGCGTTTGGGGATATCCGTAATATAAATATATTTTGCCCCCGCTTCAGCCGCCCGCGAGCATTCCTCCTCAAAGGTATCTAAGCTTTCGGCCGTGTAGCTTCGTTCGTGAAAAAAATGAAAGATTAAATTTTTTTCAGGCATTATGTTCCTCCTGATTCTATAGTCTTTATCCCGAACGCCGAAGGTTCAGGACGGTATAATCGGCGCTTCATAGCTTCCCCGGCTGCCCGCACGGCGCAGGAAACGGACAAAATCTGTCTGGTAAACGCTGTTGGGATAGGAAGAAAATAAAGTGCTCCCTTTGTAATCCACGCGGCTTCCGTCCGTAAATGCAAATCGCTCGCCGTTTGAAATCAAAAACAAGGCATCCGTGCTGAATGGCCCGTAATCGGCCCGGCCGGCTTCGAAGGAATACGCCGGCCGGAGATTGAGGTCTTCAATCCGGGCTTTTTCATCACAAAGCATTCCCATCTGCCAGTTTTTGCCGCCGGCTTTAAAACGCAGGGAAAGATGCTTGCCGCCCCGGTCCTGAGAACAGACCAGACTGTCCGCAATCTGCTCGGCCCGGCGGCGCGCGGCCTCTGTCTCATTTCGCGTTTTGCCGCATTCGGGGATCAGCAATGACACGA
>CALLQJ010000404.1 GCA_938014865.1 uncultured Fastidiosipila sp. | reverse complement strand
TTTAGCCTGGATGGAGGAGTGCTGCTGGCTTTCGGACAGCGATATGCTGGGCTATCGAGAGACGTGCGTCGGGACGGTGACCGGGCTGCGGCATCTGGCGCCGAGTGCGGAAGGGGCGACGGTGCGGGTGGAATCTTACCTGGCCGAAGTGGACCGCAAACGCCTGGTCTTTGAAGTCAAAGCTTATGAAGGCGATCTCCTGCTGGCAGAAGGCCGGCTCGAACGCTTTATCGTGACCAGCGAACGCTTCTTGAAAAAATTGAGCGAGCGTCAGGCATGAAGCAGGAATTGTGTGACGACATCACCCGATTTTTATACGCCGAGCGTCCGCCCGTCCCGTCGGAGATCCTTTTTATTCCTGGCGGTCCCTGGGCGGAGCTGCCGGAGCTGGCGGCGGAACTTTACCGCAAAGGCTATGCCGAAAAAATCTTATGCTCCGGTCTTTATGCCTTCCGTCAGGATGCTTTTGACAAAGTCTTGTCAGGCAAAGAAAAATACGGCGAAGATTTCCGCTCCGAAGCGCAGTTTTATCAGGCGGTGCTGAAGGCGAACGGGGTGCCGGACGAGGCCGTTATTTTAGAAGAAAAAGCCCGCTATACCCGGCAGAATGCGATCTTTTCGGCCGAGCGCTGCCGGGAACTCGGTCTTGAGCCGCGCTCGGCGATCCTGGTCTGTCACGGCTTTCATGCGCGCAGGGCACTGGTCTTTTATCAGCGGCAGTTCCCGGACTGCTCCTTTACGCTGGCCCATGCCGAAGCACCGGGACTCGGCTTTGTGAAAGAGAATTGGTACAAGACGGAAAAAGGCATCCGCCTGGTCTTGAGTGAGCTTCAAAAATGCGGCGAACAGTTCCCGGAAGAATTTGAGGCGGATTTGTAATATCCCCGGATGACCCCTCCGGCCCGGGAAACGCGGGGGAGGGGCCGGGCTTTTCTTTCATAAAAACGAAAAATTATAAAGCTTTCCTGCTTTTGTTCTTTCAAAAGTGCAGAAGCTTTTTTTAATGCTAAACTAAAAGCCACGGATGTGACAGGAGGGCAAAATGGCAGTGAGAGCGACGGGGGCGAAACGCCTCGTGATTAAGGTCGGGACGTCGACCTTGACGTATAAATCGGGACAGATGAACCTGCGCCGGACGGAGCATTTGATCAGGGTGCTGGCGGATTTGGCCAACAGCGGCCTGGAGCTGATCCTGGTCTCGTCGGGGGCGAT
>CALLQJ010000403.1 GCA_938014865.1 uncultured Fastidiosipila sp. | reverse complement strand
GTCCGCGTGTTTGCCGCCGTTCATAACGTTCATCATGGGAACGGGCAGGATATAAGCGCCGAGACCGCCGAGATAGGTGAAGAGGCTTTCGCCGCGAAGCGCTGCCGCTGCTTTGGCAATAGCCAGCGAAACACCCAGAATGGCGTTCGCGCCGAATTTCGTCTTGTTCGGAGTACCGTCAAGCTCAATCATCTTTGTATCGACACCGCGCTGGTCAAAGACCGACATGCCGATCACGGCCGGAGCAATCTGCTCATTGACATTAGCGACTGCCTTCAGTACGCCTTTGCCCTGATAACGGGATTTATCGCCGTCACGGAGTTCGCATGCTTCGAAAGCACCGGTGGATGCCCCGGAGGGAACCGCTGCACGACCCAAAATACCGCTTTCCGTAATCACATCAACTTCGACGGTCGGTGTGCCGCGTGAGTCGAGAATTTCTCTCGCTATTACCTGTTTGATCAGACTAGACTTCATATATAAATATTCCTCCTTATTATGCTTCGCGCCTCGGCACGAAGAATATCTGCGTTCTTATCTATTATAAATTAGTCGGACCGTTTTTGTTATACTTATTGTATTGTTCAAGGTAAATTTGTGTAAATTTTTATCAAATCAGATAATAAACGGCAGGCATGTAGCCATATTGCATAGGACTCAGAGCGAAAAACGGGCGTTTTGCCTGCTTCACTTCGGGAAGATCAGGAAAGAAGGATGATAAGATGGCAGATCCCGGAACGATGTTATATATCACAGCGGATGAACTGGAAGAACGTTTCGGTTCGAAAAAAACCGAGAAGCTCGCCCGTGAAAGCGAATACGCATTTTTGCAGAAAGTAACGGATATTGCGTATGAAGCGGCCTGGAACCGCGAGATCAAGGCGGTCTTTATCTCAGGACCGACCAGCTCGGGGAAGACGACCACCTCCACGCGCCTGGGCTCGGCGATTCACCTTTACGGCCGCCCGACGCTGACCATTTCACTGGACGATTATTATAAAGAAGGCGATTACGATTACGACGAAGACGGCCGGCCGGACATGGAGTCGATCACGACACTGGACATCGATCTGATGGTCACGCAGTTCCGGCAGCTTCTGCGCGGAGAAGAAGTCATTCTGCCGCGCTTTGATTTCGGCACAAGGACCCGAAGCTTTCCGGAAGAACGAAGGGCCTCGATTGCGCAGAATGCGGTGATGATTGTCGAAGGGCTGCACGGCCTTTCCGATGAAGTTATCGGCGAACTGCCGCAGGACGAGTGCATGGGCGTTTTTCTCTGCCCCTGGGCCAGCCTGGTAGGCGACCGGACCTTGCTTCGGCCGGAGCAGATCCGGCAGCTGCGGCGGATTTCCCGGGATCATTCGCACCGGCAGACCGGCGCCCTGGCTACGCTGGACTACTGGCCGATCATCCACATGGCCGAGTCCCGGCTTTTTGAGGACTACCTGCAGCGGGCGGACTATTTTATTAATTCCGTTATCCCTTATGAATTTTTTGTCATCGGGACCATGGCGGCCGACTATCTGGAAGAAGATCTGAAGCGTCTGGATGCGGGAGAGCAGCTCGCGTCGCCGCTGACCCGGGACGGGCACTTTGCCGATATTCTGGCGGCCCGCGAGGCGGCCGAACACCTGATCCGCGTCAGCCGGGGCCTGCCGAGAATTTCCCCGGACATGGTGCCGCCGATGTCGATTCTGAACGAATTTATCTGAGCGGAGGAAAGACAGAGCAGATTGTTTTCCGAAAAAAAGATAAAGTGACGTTCAGGCTTTGCGCTTTGCGGCAGAGCCTTTTATACTATGGGGTAAGCAAAAAAGAAAGAGCCTGCCGCCTTTAAAAGCGGCCGCTTTTCGGGAGGATAAAGGATGCCGATTAAAATTCCGACGGGGATTCCGTCCGGCAAGGTATTGGAAAATGAACAGATTTTTGTGATGTCCAGCGAAAGGGCCTATCATCAGGATATTCGTCCGCTGCAGATTCTGCTGGTCAATCTCATGCCGAACAAAC
>CALLQJ010000402.1 GCA_938014865.1 uncultured Fastidiosipila sp. | reverse complement strand
GTATGCCCCTTTTTGCGGAAGGCGTCCACCACCCGCTGCTTCTGCCCGGGGGAAAGTTTCGAGAAAAGATTGCAGTGATCCGTGAGCTCGGCAAGTTCTTCATCACTGAGGCTGTCCAGGGTCGTTCCCTGACAGCGGCTTGTGACGTCAATGCCGACCTTGCGGCAGACTTTGACCGCAACGCCTTCGCTGTCGCCGGTTAAGACGACGGTGCGGACCCCGTGATCCTGCAGGGTTTCGATGGCCTCGGCCGCCGAGGCTTTCGGCGGATCCAGGAAACCGACAAAGCCGATCAGGACCAGGTCTTTTTCGTCGCTGACCTTAAACTCCCCGACCTCGGGCAGTTCATTTTTCTGGGCGACGGCGAGCATGCGCAGCCCGTCGTGATTGTATTTAAGATAGGTTTCCATGGCGACTTCCCGCTCGAGCATTTCTTCGACGGCGCCTTTGGTGATGAGCTGGGATTTGCCGTTTTGGTCCTGCAGAATGACGCTCATGCGCCGTCTCTTAAAGTCGAAGGGCACTTCATCAATGCGGGTATAGCGGGGCAGATATTCATCGAGGCCGTAGCTTTCGGCGCGGCGGATGATGGCGACATCAATCAGATTCTTCAATCCAGTCTGGAAATAGGAATTAAGGTAGGCATGCCGCAGCACCCGGCGGTCGTCGTTTCCCGCAAGATCCATATAGCGCTCCAAGACAATTTTGTCTTCGGTAAGGGTCCCCGTCTTGTCGGTGCAGAGTATATCCATTTCACCGAAGGTCTGGATGCCGCCCAAGGTTCTCACGATGACGTCATGTTCGGACATGGTCACCGCGCCCTTGGCCAGGGTCGAGGTCATGATGACCGGCAGCATTTCCGGCGTAAGGCCGACGGCCACGCTGACGGCAAAGAGCAGCGCACTGAGCCAGTCGCCTTTGATCAGGCCGTTGACGAGGAAGATGACGGGAATGATCAAGAGCATCATGCGGATCAGAAGACGGCTGACCGCGGAAACGCCGCGTTCAAAGGACGTCTGGGCCACATCGCCGGACAAAGAGTCGGCGATGGAACTGAAATAGGTCTCGTTCCCGGTCTGAAGAACCAGGGCCAGTGCCGATCCGCTGACGAGGTCCGAGCCCATCAAGCCGATGTTCTTAAGATCGCTCAGGGCTTTGCCCTCGGGTTCTGCTTCCTCGCTGCCGAATTTTTCGACGGGCTGTGATTCCCCCGTCAGCGCCGCCTGCGAGACGAAGGTGTCTTTGGTCGTCAGAAAGCGTACATCCGCCGGCAGCATGTCGCCTGCGGAGAGCTTTACCACATCGCCCGGGACGACGTCTTCAATTTTCATTTCCTGCAATTGCCCGTCACGATAGATGTCCGCCTTATTGGAAATCATATCGCTCAGCGCGGCCGCCGCCTTATCCGAAGAACGGCTCTGGATAAAGGCCACCGCCGAGGACAGGAGAATCAGGGCCAGAATGATGACGACCGTCAGGTAATCAGGCCGCTGCTTGCCGATGACGTCGGTCATATAGGTCACAACGGCAATGACAAATAAAATGATATTAAAGGGATTGATTAAGGCTTCCCTCAGCCGGCTCCCCGCCGTATGCGTATCTTCTGTCTCAATGCGGTTTTCCCCGTGTACATCGAAACTCGCCTCCGCCTGCTCCGTGCTCAAACCCTCGGCTGAGGAATGATAGTGCGCATAAAGTGCTTCTTTCGGGCACTGAGCCATGTCGCGCAGACGAACCTCGCTGTACTTTCTTTTTTCTTCTTTTTCTTTGCGTTTATTCTTCTTAAAGTCTCTGAGAACCCTCATGTGTTCCCCCCTTTTGTCTGAATCCGGGCATGAAAAAGCCGCCTTCGAGGCGGCAAGGGTTAAGACAAGGCAAGGCAGGCGCTGCTCCGCTTTTTGTCATCCGCTCAGCAAAGCAGAACGCAGCCGATTGTCCGTGGCATGCCGCAGATTATCGGATTGTCATTCTTGTACGTTTCCTGATAAGACCAAGGTCGATCTGCCAAATCTACCACGTCCTTTCTTAAAATATAAAACTTGATACGTGTTTCTTTATTCAGTCTACCGTCTTTAAAAATCAAACACAAGTACCATCCGAAAAATACGGCCCTTTTATTGCCCTCTAATCTGTTTCATGCGGTGTTCGGCCTCAGAGAAATACGCCCCTTCGAGCATCGGCGCCAAGGTATTGGCCCGGATAATGCGCACTTGATTTCTGCCCTTTTTCAGAAGCTCCTTTTTGACCGGCCAGGTATAAGGCGCAAAGGTCCTCGCCCCGAGAGAACTCCCGTTCAGGACCGCTTCCACGGCATCACGGCAGGCAAGGGCCGGGTCCAGACGCAGGACCGCCTTCTCCGGCACGTTTTCCAAAGAAAAGCCCGTCTCATACGCCATCTTCCCGCTGTAAAAAGGATAGCCCGGGGTATAGTCCGTCCGGAAAAATGTTTCAGAACGCGGCTTTGTGATGTAAGCTGTCCCGTTCTCAAACTCAACGCCGAAATTCCCTGCAAGGTACAAGGGGTCCCGGAGGCCGTCCTGATTCTTCCGGATGCTCATGCGGATCTGCAGGCGGTTCCCGCCTGTCTGCAGATAAGGCCGGACCTCGGCGGCAAGATTATTGTGGTCATAAATAAAATGCGGCGAAAAGGCCTCCGGCGGCAGCAGCGTCCCGTTTACGGAAAGGCTGTACCTTCCCGATAAGGCGCCCTTATCCATGAGCAAAAGCACGGAGTCCGGCAGGTAATCGGCTTGGAAGGAAATCGTATAAAAGACTTCCAAAGGATACGCCGGGGCAATCTTTTTCGGCAGGCCGAAGCCGTCCGAAAAGGCCAGTTCATCGCCCTGTATCACGGGCACTTCGGCGGCCTGTTCAATGAAAATCTTCGGTTCGATCAAATAGCCTTCCCCGCCGTCACGGCTTAAGCTGAAATCTTCGAGCCGGAAGATATTGGGCCCTTCTGTTTTAAACGGCAGCATGCCGTCTGCTCTAAGCAGAATTTCGGGCCGTTTTTCCGCCTCGGGCGCTTGTTTGCTTCTGTCGCCGCCCCAGACCCAGAGCCGGCTCTCAAAGCCTTCAAGGCTCAGGGCCGCAGGATCCGGACGGCTCTTCTTTTTCTTCCCGCTTAAAAGAT
>CALLQJ010000401.1 GCA_938014865.1 uncultured Fastidiosipila sp. | reverse complement strand
CCCCATTTCTGCCGAAACTGGATATCCGGCCGGCAGAGACAGAAGCCTCAACGGCGTGGTACCGCGGCTTTTGCCCCGAGTGCAAAAAAGAAAAATATATTCTTCTCGGTGAAGAAAAGCCCGGCCCCGTAGCGTTTGAGACTCTGCGCCAGGAAGTCATGGCCGGCCTCTGGGGGATCCCGCTTTACGCCTTTGCCCTCGAAAAACGAAAGCTTTTCCTCCGCAGCTTTCTGGCCCCCTGCCGCTGCACTTACTGCGGCAGCCGTGAAGTCCGCCGCATTCTCCGTGCCGAAAGCCCGGTCCCCAAAGAGAAAGAAGCACCTTCGGAAACAGAAGCAGCAGAATATACGCCCGCCTGCTCTGTCTGCGGGGAGCCCATGAAACGCTTGGACGAGGACATTAAAAAAATGAATTGGCCCTGCCCGAAGTGCAAGGCGCCCTTGATCTGGCAGCGGGCCGAAGAGAAGCCTGAATTGAAAGACAGGCCGTACTATCCGCCGGAAGACTTTAACCGGCCGAGCCTCAAAGAGCTTCTCTTCATGAATTTTGACCTGCTCGGGACCGAGGAGGACAGCAGAGAATCCTGAATCAAAGAAGAGCCTCTTACGAATGCTTTTTCTTTTCCGCTTTATAGCGGCTGAGGTCTTCTTTCAAGCGGCGAAAACAGGCGTCTTCGCCTTCCTCGGCCAGAATGCCGAGGTATTTCAGAAAGAGCGCATCCGTTTCCTCATGCACCAGATAATGCGGCCGGGAATTTAAATAATAATTCAGCGCGCAGTCGTTCGTATAATCGTCGCCGCGGTAGACCTTGCAGGCGGCAATGCGGTCGCAGACCGATTCCGCCAGATAGGGCAGAGGCATCGGCAGGCCCGCATAAACGGCATCCTCTTTGCGGTAGTCAATCCAGTACTCGAGATGGTGCTTATTACGGCCTTTATGGTGCAGCCAGGCGTAGCTGTAGCCGGTTTCCTGCCGCTGCGCATCATTAGGCGAGCGGTCGCCTTGAAAATAGCGGACGCCCGCAGAAAATTCTTCGGGGCTGTATTTCGACAGATCATGCCGCAGTCCCTGCCAAAAAAGCCCGCAGGCCCGGCAGTGCCGGAAAACGAGTCTGCGGTGTTTTCTGACCGTTTTAAAATGACCCCAAATATTTTTTAAGCGCATAAAACCTCCTCCGCCTATTATAGCGATTTCTCGCCGCTGTGAAGGGTGGTACAATACATACAAGGATTTTGCTCAGACAAAGTTTTGAAATAGATTTTGAGGATTGTTCAATGGAAAAACGTACTCTCTTAACCGGCATCGATCAGATCAACAATTTTTACGAAAAGCTGCGCTATGAAAAAGTGGCGCTTCTGACCACCGGCGCCTCGCTGAACCGCTGGATGGTACCGACCCTGCAGTGCGCCAATGACCGCCTGCACCTGACCGCACTCTTCGGTGCGGAATACGGCATCATGGGCGAGATGGCCCCCGGGGAGCGCTATGAATCGTACACGGATGTATGGACGGGGCTGCCGGTCTTTTCTTTATACCGCTACGGGGCTTTTCACCTTTCCCGCGAAATGCTGGCTTCCTTTGACTGCCTGCTCGTGGACCTGCCGCTGACGGGTACCAAATACTGTTCTTATATTCCCGCCGTGCACCGTCTTCTGCGTGAGCTGAGCCGGGCCGGAAAGACGATGATTATCCTGGACCGGCCGAATCCTCTGGGCGGTGATGTGGTAGACGGGCCCATGCTCAGCGAGCGGCTGAAAGAAAATGAAGACGATTTCCCCCTGCCGTCCCGCTTCGGCCTGACGCTCGGAGAACTGACGAAAATGATGAATGAAAGCGATGAGATCGGCTGTGAACTGGAGATCGTGAAGGTCAGGAACTGGACGCGCGATATGCGGCAGCCGGACACGGATCGTCCCTGGATCGTTTCGCAGCTGCATCTGCCGCGCTATGAGGCCTGCCTCTTGTCGGTCGGCCTGGAGCTTTTAAAAGGGACCAATATCAGCTTCGGAGAGGGGACGCCCCTGCCGTTTGAAGTGGTCGGCGCCACCTATCTGGATGCCATCCAGCTCTCGGCGGCGATGAATAAGAAAAATTATGCCGGACTTCTCTTCCATCCGATTTATTTTACGCCGACCGTCGGGCGCTATCAGGGCTGCCGCTGCCAGGGCGTGCAGATCCACATCACGGATATCAACAAAGTACACCCGATCAGGCTGGCCTTTGACCTTATTAATGAGATCCGCAGGGTCAGCGGCGAAGATTTTCGTTTTATTCAAGACAGCCACGGCCGCTATCCGATCGACCATCTTTTCGGCAGCAACCGCCTGCGCCGGCAGCCGGAAGAGTTTGCCGATATCCTCTCGGATATCCGCAAAACCTCGGAACGCTTTAAGGAAGAAAGAGCCCCTTATCTCTTATATGAGTAAGCAAAAAAACATAGGAAGAAGCCGATCAAAGAGCTTCCCGGCCCGGACTCAAGCCATGCAGTACGGGCTTTTTTTCGGCCGGAATCTCGGCTGTTTACACTTCGTTCACCTTGTCAGACGGGACGGAATACGCTATAAATAAGGGTACATCTTGTTTTTTGGCCTTTTTTCGAAACGGAGGATGACTCATGAAGAAAAATAAAACGGCCGCAGCGGGAATCATCTTTTTATGCCTGGGCATGCTGCTCGGCATCTTAGCCATTCGCCCTTCTGAGCCTTGTCTGGCGGAAGAAGAGGGGCTTCGTCTGGATCTCAGCTATGATGAAAAAGAAGACGGCGGCGTCATCCGAATTCATAATAAAAGCGAGCGCAAAAAAATTAAAATTCTGGACGTGATTGTCCGCAATACGCAAAAACTCGACTTCAGCATTGTCGGCATCGGCGATGAAATTCTGCCCGGTGAAACGAACGGGGCGGTACGTTTTAAAGTGACGCGCATTCCGCAGCCAAGCGAAACGAAAGCCGTCAAAAGCTCTGAAACGTACCATCCCGAAACCTCCCTCACGGCGGAAGCCGCCGATAAAAATATTCCGAAAACCGGTGAAGATGCGGCCTTAAAGCTGCTCGGCATTTTCTTCTTAACGGGCGGCATACTGCTCTTGCTGCTCAGCCGCAGCCGGAAAAAGGGGGAGCGTTTTCTGCTGCTGCTTCTGCTGCCCGCCTTGATCGCAGGAGGCGGTGTTTCCCGTGTGAAGGCAAAGGAAGAAGCAGAGCGGCGAAACTATGATTTTGAACATGAAGTCTCATTTGACGGCGTAAGCGAACGGGTACACTTCATCCTTGTTCTGGAAGTCTCCGATTATAAGGAAGCAGAAACGTCTGCTGCGGAAACGACGGCGTCAGATAGCGCAGGCACGAGCGAAACAGCAGCTGAAACAACGTCTG
>CALLQJ010000400.1 GCA_938014865.1 uncultured Fastidiosipila sp. | reverse complement strand
GCCTCGGCCCGGATAATCTCACGTTCTTTTTCCAGCACGTCTTCCGGTACGTCTTCCTTGCTGACGTAAAGCGGGTTCATGGCGGCAACCTGCATGGCCAGATCCCTTACAAAGGTACGGAAAATCTCATTCTTGGCCGCAAAGTCGGTTTCAATATTGACTTCAATCAGCACACCGACCCGGCCGTTGCCGTGAATATAAGAGTCTACAATGCCTTCGGCGGCGATACGCGTCTGTTTCTGTTCAGATTTGGAAATGCCCTGTTCGCGCAGCCAGACCTTCGCCTTTTCGATATCACCGTCAGACTCCTGCAAAGCCTTTTTGCAGTCCATCATTCCGGAACCGGTCTGGTCACGGAGTTCTTTCACCATTGCAGCTGTAACTTTAACCATTTAATCCTCCAATTAATGTCTTATTCTAAAACAAAAATGCGTTCTGGTGTTTAAAAATCTTCTTTCTGCGCCGGAACTCAGGCGTCTGCGCCCGTGTCTGCTTCCTCTTCACCTGCTTCCGCCGTCACGGGGAAAGCTTCCGGCTCTTCCGCTTCCGCTTCTTCAGCCTGTTTGGCGGCGGCAGCGGCCTGGTCCTGACGTCCCTGTTTGCCTTCGAGCACGGCGTCGGAGATGATGCCGGCCAAGAGCTTGACGGCACGGATGGCGTCGTCATTTCCGGGGATCACATAATCAATCAGATCAGGATCGCAGTTGGTGTCGACGATGGCGACAATCGGAATGCCCAGGCTTCTGGCCTCGGAAACCGCAATATGTTCTTTATGCGGGTCAACGATGAAAAGGCAGTCGGGCAGTCTTCCCATATTCTTAATACCGCCGAGGTTTCTCTCCAGCTTGTCTTTTTCCAGACGCAGCGCCGAGACCTCTTTTTTCGGCAGCAGTTCAAAATGTCCGCTGTTTTCCATATCTTCGAGTTCGTGCAGTCTGCCGATGCTCTTTTTAATGGTCATGAAGTTGGTCAGCGTACCGCCGAGCCAGCGATTGGTCACATAGAATTCACCGCAGCGTTCTGCTTCTTCCCGGATAGAATCCTGAGCCTGCTTCTTGGTTCCGACAAAGAGCACTTTGCCGTTCTTCATCACCAGATCACGCACAAAATCGTAGGCTTCCTCGATCAGACGGATCGATTTCTGCAGGTCAACGATATAAATACCGTTGCGTTCGGTGTAGATGTACTCCTCCATTTTAGGATTCCATCTGCGGGTCTGATGTCCGAAATGGACACCGGCTTCCAATAATTGTTTCATTGTTACTACGGCCATATTTACCTCCTGTTTTTACCTCCACAGGTCTGATCACGAATGGTTTCGCAACAGGATTCTGCCTGTGTGTGGATTTTTAGCCTGTGGTATTTTATCATGCCGCAGCTCTTGCTGCAAGCTCTTGTTTTTCAGGCGCCGGCCCGGGGCCTGAGCCCCGAAAGGCTGAAACGGCAGCCCTTTCAGCTTTCCATAAACCAGCGGTCTTCTTCCAGATAAAGCGCAAAACGCTGCTCCCGGATCCGGCAAAGATAACGGATCCCGCAGCCTCCCGCCTTGCGGCTGGCCCCCGGCCTGACATCCAGAATCCGGTCGATAATAAAATTCTGATCTCCCAGGCGCAGAGCCAGAGGTTTAATATTGCCGCAGGCATCATAGTAAGCCCAGACCGGCACATACAGTTTTCCCTCATGATTATGGTCTTGCGGTATCAATTCGAGCATATCGTCTCTCCTCCTTTAATAAACGGAACGGGGGCAATCACATGCGAGCCCTTGGCGTCCAGACGTCCGAGTTCATCCTTAAGCAGATAGGCCCGGCGGACGGCGGCATAGCCGAATCGCCGGCGCAGGCCGTCTACCGTCCGGTCAATGCGGGCATACTGCTCCCGGCGGGCCCGGTCGGGCATAAAATTCAGCTGCTCCGGATCCGCCGGCTGCAGCTTTGAGGCCTTGATGCCGAGGCTGCGCACGGGGCCCCGCTCCTGAAAATGTTCTTCATAAAGTGCCATCACTTCATCGAGGATCTCCATCGTCAGATCGGTCGGCCGGCTGAGTGCCCGCTGATGAGAGGCCGAACATAAACGGCTGTCCCGCAGGCTGATGCTGATGCACGAGCTCGTCAGCCCCTGTTCGCGCAGCCGGGCCGCTACGGACTCGGCCAGAGCAAAATAGACCAGCTTGACCTCCTCATCGCGGATCAGATCGCGCGGGGTCGTCACGCTGTTGCCGATCGATTTGATGACCTCGGGATCATCGCTCATGCTGACTTCCGAGCGGTCTTCCCCGCGGGCAAAAGCCTGCAGCATCAGGCCGACCTTGCCGAGCCGCTCCTTGAGCCAGCGGGACGGACAGCGGGCCAGGTCGCCGATGCTTTTAATGCCGGCGTGCCGCAGTTTGCGTTCCGTAGCCCGCCCGACGTATAGAAGGTCTCCGACCGGCAAAGGCCAGATCCGCTCCCGGTAATTGCCGGGCGTGATGACCACGGTGCCGTCCGGCTTGCTGAGATCGCTGCCCAGCTTGGCGAAGACCTTATTCCAGGAGACGCCTACGGACACGGTTACCCCGAGTTCATTGATAATGCGCAGGTGTATCTCCTCGGCCAGACGGGCGGCCCGGCGAAAATCCATATGCCGGTCGCTCAGATCCAGCCAGCATTCGTCCAAGCCGAAACTTTCCGTCTTAGGCGTATAAGAAGCGTAAATCTTCCGGGCCAGCGCCGAATAGCGCATATAAAGCGGGTAATCCGGCGGCACAATGCACAGCTGCGGACATTTCTGCCTGGCCTGCCACAAGGCTTCGGCCGTTTTGATGCCGTAGCGTTTGGCATATTCATTTTTAGCCAGGATGATCCCGTGGCGTCTTTCGGCATCCCCGCCCACGGCCAGCGGCAGAGCCCGCTCGGCCGGCCGGTGCATGCATTCGACAGCGGCATAAAAGCTGTTCATATCTGCATGCATGATGATCCGAGCCAAGTTTTTCACCCCGTTTCGCTCTTAAAATCGAACATTTGTTCTTTTATACTAATGAGGAGCAGAGGGAAAGTCAACAGATGAAGAGAAAATCCGGGCATAAAAAAACGGGAAAATCTTTTTTCCCGTTCCCGGCTTCTGAAGCGCCGCCCTTCCGGCAGCTCTTTCTGATGAAGACTTTATAATCCGGCAATGCAGCGCCGGAATCAGCGGTCGTAGAAGTTCGCGGCGCGGCCGTGTTCTTTAAGGCTGCGGGCAATGGCACGTTCCGCATCCCGTTTGGCCTTCGTCTCCCGCTTGTCGTACTGACGCTTGCCTTTGCAAAGGCCGACCTCCATCTTGACCAGGCCGTTTTTGAAATAGATTTTCAGCGGAACCAGGGTCAGACCGCCCTGCTGAGCCCGCCCCGCCAGGCGGTCAATTTCCCGCTTGTGCATGAGCAGCTTGCGCCGGCGCAGCGGATCTTTGTTGTAGCGATTGCCCTGCTTATCAGGTGAAATGTGCCAGCCGAGGACAAAGAGTTCACCGTTGATGGCCGTGACATAGCTGTCGCTGAGGCTCGTCCGGCCGGCCCGCAGAGATTTAACCTCTGTGCCGCTCAGTACGACGCCCGCTTCATAAGTCTCGAGCACAAAATAGTCGTGCCGTGCTCTTCTGTTGTCACTGATTACTTTTATGCCTTTTTTATTCGCCACGTCATTGCCTCCGTTATACGGTTATTTATTATAAGTGATCGGCAGCAGGCTCGGCAAGACAGGCAAAATCTTCAATGCGCAGCGAAGGTTCTGCATCAAGGTCCAAAGGCGCCGCTTCGGCCCCGCCCGCCGCCATAAAGCCGCCTAAAGAGGCAATCATCAGGGCGTTATCCGTACAGAGGACAGGCGGCGGCGCAAAGAACCGCAGCCCCCGCTCCCGGCAGGCTTCGCCCAGACGGGCCCTCAGGGCGGAATTGGCAGCAACGCCGCCGGCGATGGTGATCGTCTCAATGCCTTCCTGCCGGGCAGCCTCCAGACTGTGTTCGGCGAGTACCGAAACAATCGCTTCCTGATAAGAAGCGGCAAAATCCCGGCGGGAAAACAGTTCCCATGTCTCTTTTCCCTGCCGGCGGGCACGCTGCTCGAGCTGATTGACAAAATTCAGGGCTGCTGTTTTCAGGCCGCTGAAGGAAAAGTCCAAAGGATTTCCGGACAGGCGGCTGCGCGGAAAACGGACGGCATCGCGGCGCCCGCCCCGGGCTTCGGCATCGATTTTCGGACCGCCCGGATAGCCCAGCCCAATGACCCGGGCAATTTTGTCAAAGGCTTCGCCCGCCGCATCGTCGCGGGTAGCGCCCAGCACCCGGTAGCGGCAGTAATCTTCGACTAAAAGAATATGACTGTGTCCGCCGGAGGCGACCAGACAGATGAAAGGCGGTTCAAGTTCCGGATAGGCCAGAAGATTCGCGCTGACATGCCCGGCAATATGGTGGACGGCGTAAAACGGCTTGCCGGCCGCAAAGGCAATGGCCTTGCCCGCCGCCAGTCCGACCAGAAGCGCCCCGACCAGTCCCGGACCGTAAGTCGCCGCTACGGCGTCGACCTCGCCGATCCCGAGATCCGCCTGACGGAGCGCTTCGCGGATAACGGGAATAATGGCTTTGATATGCTCGCGCGAGGCCAGTTCGGGCACAACGCCGCCGAAATCACTGTGCAGCTCAGCCTGTGAGGCAATGACCGAGGAGATCGGAAGAGCG
>CALLQJ010000399.1 GCA_938014865.1 uncultured Fastidiosipila sp. | reverse complement strand
CAATGAAGCGACAAGTGCTCTTTTAGACGAGCTGCTCAGCTGGCCCGTGCCCTTGATTTTGGATGCGGATATGCTCAGCGTGCTGGCCTCCCGTGAAGACGGGACCGAGCTTCTTAAAAAACGGCAGGCGGCGGGTTTTGAAACCCTGCTGACCCCGCACGGCGGTGAAGCGAAGCGTCTGGCGGCGGCCCTGCCGGATCCGGAGCTTCTTAAAACCTGGGACAAAATGCCGAGACTTACCCGGGTTAAAAAGCTGGCGGAAAGCTACGGGGCGCATGTTCTCCTGAAAGGCGAAGCCAGCCTCCTTTGCGAGGCGGGCTGCCGGACGATTTATACCAACACCAGCGGCGGGCCGGCACTGGCCAAAGGCGGTTCCGGCGATATTCTGGCCGGCCTGATCTGCGGTCTGGCTGCAGAGGGCATCGGCCTTGCGCAGGCGACCTGCCTGGGGATGTACTGGCACGGTGCGGCCGGCGATCTTGCGGCTGAGACGCTCAGCCCGCGGACCGCGCTTCCGACGGATACACTCAGGGCCCTGACGGCTGTCTTGCGTTCCTGAGCTTTGCTATAATTAGTAAATTAAATCCCTGCTCTTCTTGTGAAGACAGCAGCGGAACGGAGCAGCAAGCATGATGAATAAAGAGAATCACGAGCCGAAGGTGAAGCAAGAAGAAAAATGTTTACGAGAGCCCGCTTCCGAAGCGGCCCTGCGCCGCTTCTGCGGACGCAGCTGGGCGGAGGTCGACCTGGACCGGGCCCGGGAGAATCTTTTGTACATAAAGCGGCAGCTGAATAAAGGCTGCGCCCTGATCGCGGTGGTCAAAGCTGATGCCTACGGGCACGGGGCGGCCGCCTTAGCCCGCTGTTTTTTGGACGCGGGCGCGAAGATGCTGGCGGTATCCTGCCTGGACGAGGCCTTGGCCCTGCGCCGGGCGGGGATCACGGCAGATATCCTGCTTCTGAGCGAAGCCGAACCGGAGCGGCACGAAGAGGGCATCCGGGCCGGGCTGACCTATACGGTGTATAACCGCGCCAAGGCGGAAAGCCTCAGCCGGGCCGCGGAACGTGCCGGAAAAACCGTGAAAGTCCATATCAAGATTGACAGCGGCATGGGCCGCATCGGCTTCCGCGGGGCAGAGGAAGAGAGCCTTCGGGAGATAAGGGAAATCGCGGCCTTGCCGGGCC
>CALLQJ010000398.1 GCA_938014865.1 uncultured Fastidiosipila sp. | reverse complement strand
ACGGCTGCCGGAGCAGACGCCCTGCTGAATGTCACGCCTTATTACAACAAAACCACGCAAAAAGGCCTGATCCGTCATTTTCAGGCCACGGCGGCCGCCTCGGATCTGCCGGTGATTTTATACAATGTCCCGTCCCGGACCAATCTGAATATTGAGCCGGAAACCTATTATGCCCTGGCCAAGACGGAAAATATTGTCGCCATTAAGGAATGCAATCTGGCGCAGGTTCCGATGACGCGCTATCTTTGCGGCGACGCCTATGTGCACTACTCCGGCGAAGACGGCCTGGTCATTCCGATGATGGCCTTAGGCGGCAAAGGTGTAATCAGCGTCGTCGGCAATATTCTGCCTGAGGTCATGGTTGCCATGACGCATGCCTGGCTGGAGGGCAAAACCCGGGAAGCCTGCGATCTTCAAAACGGTCTGGCCGAAGTCATCGCCGGGCTTTTCTGCGAAGTCAATCCGATTCCGGTCAAAGCCGCTATGAAGCTTTTGGGAAACAGTGCCGGTCCCTGCCGCATGCCTTTGGCCGAAATGGAAGATAAAAATCTTAAGCGCCTGGCGGCGGGCCTCAGAGCCTACGGCCTGGAGCTTCCGGGAGCACCGGAGGAGGAAGGCGATGCTTAAAGTGCTGCTGGCCGGAGCCCGCGGACGCATGGGCCGGGAAATCATAAGCCGCAGCCGGCTTTGCGAAGATCTTTGCATCTGCGCAGGGGTGGATGCCTGTGCGGCTGACCGTGACGATGCGGAATTTCCCGTTTATGAAAAGCTTTCTGAGGTGAAAGAAGACTGGGATGTTCTGATCGATTTCACAAGTCCCGCATTCTATGATGAACTTTTGCCTTATCTGGCCGAAAAAAAGAAAGCTGCCGTCCTCTGTACGACCGGCCTCAGCGCCGCACAAGAAGAGCAGATCCGTGCGCTCAGCCGGAGCTGCCCGGTTTTCCGCTCGGAAAATATGTCAGTCGGCATCTACGTCTTATCCGTACTGGCGGCGGAGGCCAACCGGCTTCTGGGAAAGGATTTTGACTGTGAGATCCTGGAGGCGCACCACCGCGGAAAGAAGGACGCTCCGTCCGGTACCGCCTATCTTCTGGCCCGGGCCGTGCAGGCCTCGGATCCCGGCGAACGGCCTTTGTGCACGGACCGCAGTGCCCGGCACGAGGCACGCCGAAAGGGCGAAATCGGAATGCAGGCGCTGCGCATGGGGGCCGTAGCCGGCGAACACAAAGTATATTTTGCCTCTGAAAGTGAAATTATAAGCTTGTCTCATCAGGCCGAAAACCGCGGTGTTTTTGCCGACGGCGCATTGAAAGCCGCCCGCTTTACGGCCGGACAGGCTGAAGGCTTTTATACGATGAAAGAAATGCTCGACGCCTGATACATTTTTTGAAGACAGAAAAAATCCGGGGCCCCGAAAAGCTCCGGATTTTTTATTTGAATCTAAGTTTTAAGAGAATGCCGGTGCTTCTCCGGAAGCCGGAAAAACAATCAGGCGGGCGCTCCTGAGGGCAGGCCTTGTTTGGCATCGCCTTCGTCTTCCTCGCCTTCCTCCTCTTCTGCTTCTTTTTTCTCTTCTTCCTCTTCCTTTTCCTTCGCTTCCTCTTCTTCAAGCAGCGCCTGATCTTCAGGAATGTGCGATTGGAAAGAAACTCAAAAAACTAGGGAAAAAACTTGATAAGGTG
>CALLQJ010000397.1 GCA_938014865.1 uncultured Fastidiosipila sp. | reverse complement strand
AGAAGACGGCATACGAGATTAAGCGTTGTGGCGGGAGTTCAGACGTGTGCTCTTGCGATCACAGCGGCTCTTATAATATCGGGGCGTTTGCCATGCCGTATATGCAGGCCTTTATGGCCGCGGAGAGTCTGGTTTACAGCTCGCTTTTTGATATCGGCAATGCGCTCACGGAGGCGGGCAGCAATTACGGCCTGGCCATGGCCATCGGGAAAAAGGAAAAATTAAGCGCCAAAAATCTTCTGCTGCAGATGCTGCATTCTCCGGTCTTCGTGACCTATCTTTTCCTGCTCATCCTGCAGCTGAGCGGCCTGCGTCTGCCGTCCGAAATCATCCGCTTCACATCGATTGTCGGAGAGGCGAATACGTTCCTGGCGATGTTCATCATCGGGCTGGCACTGGACTTGAAGATCGGGCGCGGCAAGCTGAAAAAAGCCTTCCGCATCCTGCTGAGACGCTATCTTTTTGCCCTGCTCTTTTCGCTCGTGACGATTTTTCTTTTGCCTTTAGGCGAGCAGGAGAAGACCGTGCTCTGCCTGATTTATTTTGCTCCGATCGCCGCCATGTCCGCAGGCTTCACCGCCGAGATTGACGGAGACATCGAGCTGGCCGGCTTCATCAGCTCCTTTTCAATCCTCGTCTCTATTGTTGTGATGCCTCTCATTCTGCTGATCTTAAAATAAAAGCCCGGAGCAAAAAGCGGCAGCCCGGAAGGCTTCGGGTCTTCGGGCACGAAATAAAAAAGGGCCGAAAGCGATGGAAGCTTTCGGTCCTTTGCCTTTTATTCAGATTTTGATCTCACTTTTTGATCTCACTTTCCGTCAAGCGGATCAGCCGGCCCGGCGGCTTGCCGTCTGCGATGAGGCTTCATCGCCGTAGGAACTGTGTAAGGTCACTTCTATTTCACGGGCTTTGCCCTCATTCGGACGCAGGATTCTGAGGCTTACCGTATCGCCCTCTTCTTTCGAAGCCAGGTAATTTCTGAGCGTCCGCGTGGAGTTGATGTCCACATCATCGATCATGGTGATCAGATCATCCGGACCGACGCCTTTTTCCTGCAGCTCGGGATTTTGCACCCGCGCGATCAGGAAGCCCTGAATTCTCTTGCCCTCACTGTCAATATACTGGCTTTGCACGTAAGAGCCGATTACGCCTAAGGTCACGCGGCCCTGTACTTCGCCGTACTCAATCATATCCTTAACCAAAGGAATCGCCGTATCCATCGGAATCGCAAAGCCCAGCCCCTCGTAACGAGCCGCATTCAGCTTTGATGTATTGATGCCGACGACCTGTCCCTTCAGATTCACCAGAGCACCGCCGGAGTTGCCGGGGTTGATGGCCGTATCGGTCTGAATATAGCCTAAGGAAGTCCCGTTGGCGGCGTGGATCACGCGGTTCAGAGCCGAGACGTAGCCGACGGTCACCGTCGAACTTAATTCCTCGCCGGCCGGATTGCCGATGGCC
>CALLQJ010000396.1 GCA_938014865.1 uncultured Fastidiosipila sp. | reverse complement strand
CCTGCCTTTTTAAGCTCAAGCCGATCCCCCATACGCCCTGGTATTATGCCTTTTCGCGTATGGGCTTTGTTTTAGACTACGGACAAAGCGACTGGCGGGAAGAGGCTGCTGCTTTGTGGGAAAGCATGCTCCGGGAACTCAAGGCGCATAAAGTCATTTATTTCCGCTTTGATCTGCCCGTCACCGAAGACAGGGAAGAGGTCTATGCCTTTTACCGGGAGAAAGGGGCGGGGCACAAGCCGCTCAGCGATGACAACAGCAATTACACCTATTTTCGTTTCCGCGCGTTTTTAGATATTGATCAGGATGAAAAAAGCATTTTGAAAAATATGCATTCAAGCAACAGGCAGGATTTCCGGAAGTCTCAAAAGTACGGACTTGTACTGCGCAAAGGCGGCTTGGAAGACATCCCGATTTACCAGAAATTAAAAGATGAGACCGGCGAGCGCAATCACATTTCTTCTCATACCTTGGAAGAGGCCCGGCTGATTTTTTCGGAAATGCAAAAAGGCGGAACGGCGGATCTTTATCTGGTAAAACTCGTACCTGATAAAACCCTGGACGTTCTGCAGCAGGATAAACAGAGGCGGAAAAAAGAAATTGAAAAAGCCAAAAATAAAAAACGCCCGAATCCGAATCATATTTCCGATCTCGAAAGTGCTGTTGAAAAACTTGAGCGGCAGATCGCCGAGGTCGAAGCACTCAAAGCGACAAAACCTGAGGGCATGTATTTATGTGCCGGCATGACCTTCGGACACGGCGATACCTTAGATTACCTTTATGCGGGTTCAAGCAGTGCCTTCCGGGACTTTTTGCCGAATTATCTGATGATCCGGCAGATGATCATAGACGGCAAAGAAAAAGGCTATAAATACCTGGACATGGGCGGGACCGATGCGGAGTCGAATCCTTCTCCTTTAAGTGCGTTTAAGACACGCTGGGGCTGTGAGACCCGTGCCTATTCCGGAGACTTTGATTATATTCTGAAAAAACCTTGGGGCAATATTTTCCGCTGCCTCTTAAATAAGAAAGAGGCAAAAGAAAATGAGTAAACCGCTGCGTTTTTACTTTGCGCATGTCATCGGCAAATTGATCCGCTTCGGCATGCGCCTGTTAAAAAGAAATGCCACCTATCTGCCGGGAGCGATTACGCTGCGGCTGGATAAGGAGTATCTGAAGCATGTGTCCAAACCCGATAAAATCATCGCGGTCAGCGGAACGAACGGCAAGACGACCGTTGCCAATATGATCGGCGATCAGCTGGAAGCTTCCGGAAAAAGCATCATTCACAACCGCTTCGGTTCAAACACCGTGGAAGGCATGGTCAGCGTCTTTTTAGAGTACGCCGGCTTAGGCGGCGGCATGAAGGCCGATTACGCCGTCCTGGAAATCGATGAACGCAGCGCGCTTAAAATTTTTGCAGGGCTCACCCCGGATGTTCTGGTGATGACCAATCTCTTCCGAGATTCTTATGCCCGAAATGCGCACGCTGATTATATTTTTTCCATTTTAGACCGCGCCATCCCCGATGAGACCCTGCTGGTCTTAAACGCCGATGACCTGATTTCTTCCGCACTCAAGCCGGATAATAAGCGGGTCTATTTCTCCATCCCGCTGCTGGAAGGGGAGGCAGAAGAGCGGCATTCGAGGATCCGCGATCTTGTCAACTGCCCGGTCTGCCATCAGCGGCTTGAAGCGGACTTTATCCGCTACAATCACATCGGCCGCTATCACTGCCCTTCCTGCGGCTTTAAAAGTCCCGAGCCCGATTACATCGTAAAAAAGGCCGATCTCAAAGCAGGCCGCGCCGTCATCAGCAGCGGCGAAGAAGACGCGGAATTCAGCTTGTCAACCGCCAATATCGTTGATCTGTACAATGTCTTAAGTGCCGCAGCGGCACTGGCGGAACTGGGCTTTGATTTAAAAACACTCGGCCGTCAATCCTCTGAGGTTGAAGTGGTCAAGTCGCGTTTCAACGATCAGGAAGCGGGCGGAAAGAGGGTCTTTACCATGCTGGCGAAGGCCTGCAATCCGATTGCCTCTTCCAGAACCTTTGACTTTCTGCGCAAGGAAGAGGGCAAAAAATGTGTGGTGCTGGCCAACAGTGAAAAAAAGCACGGCTACCATAATTCGGAAAATACGGCCTGGCTTTATGACAATGATTTTTCTTATCTGGACGATGAAGACATTGTCCAGGTCATCTGCTGCGGCAAGCGCTATCTGGATTTTGCGCTCTGTGCCGCACTGGCCGGGGTCGATACGGAAAAAATCACCTTGGAAGAAGATTTCAGCCGGGTGCCGTCTGTCATCCGTTACGATGACGTCGATACCATCTGTATTCTGAAAGATCTGGACACGGATGAGATCGTAGATGAGATGGCCGAAGAAGTGAAGGGGTACTTGCTATGAGAAAAAAGATACGCATTGAATTTCTCTTCCCGGAGGCGGCCGATTTATTCGGGGAACTCGGGGATATGGACTACCTGCAGCAGATCTTTCCGCGCGGGGAATTCATCCGTACACAAATTATGCAAAAGCCCTTTTTCATCGAGAACGACTGCGACTTAGTTTTCATGGCCCCGATGAGCGAACGGGTGCAGGCTCTGGCCCTGGAACGCCTGATGCCGTATAAAGAAGCGATCCGCCGGAAAGTAGAAGACGGAATGCATTTTCTCTTTTTAGGCAACGCTCAGGAGCTTTTCGGCGCGTACATCGAAGCCGATGACGGCAGCAAAATGCCTTGCCTGGACATTTTCCCGATTTACGCCAAGCAGCAGATGATGAATCGCCTGAGCTCTTTATTTTTAGGCGACAAGGACGGGCTGCCGATTGTCGGCGCCAAAGCGCAGTTCACCCAGCTTTATGAAACGGATCCGTCCCGTCCCGTCCCCGCATTCTGCGAGGTCCGGCGCGGAATCGGGCGGCATGAAAATGCCGAAAAAGAAGGCATTCACTACAAAAATTTCATCGGCACTTCCATCCTGGGCCCCTTCCTTCTGGCAAATCCGCCCTTTACGGAGCGCTGGCTTAAATCACTAAGCGGCATTTCCTATTTGAAACTGCCGCATGCAGACCTTGCCTTTAAGGCCTATCATAAACGATTGGAAGAACTGCGCGACCCGCGCAGCACCTTATAAGAAGCTGCAGCCGGGGGAGCAGGCTGAAGGAGGAAATATTATGGAAAAAGAAGCTTTTTATACAGCTGTCCGAAACGACACAAAAACACTTATAGCGGAATTGATTGAAGCCTCCGCCGCCGAAAAAGGAGAGCTTTTTGTGCTCGGCGGCTCTTCAAGTGAGGTGCTCGGAAAACAGATCGGCAAAGGATCGAGTGCCGAGATAGGCGAAATCATTGTTTCGGAAATTCATGCTGCCGTAAGCGAGGCCGGCTGTTTTCTGGCCGTTCAGTGCTGTGAACATCTGAACCGCGCCCTCGTTGTCGAGCGCGCCTATGCCGAGACGCACGGCCTGCCGGAAGTGAATGCGCTGCCGCAGCTTCATGCCGGCGGATCTTTTGCCGTCGCGGCATGGAAAGCGGCCGAGGCGCCCTGCCTGGTCGAAGAAGTCCGGGCCGAAGCGGGCCTGGACATCGGGGATACCCTGATCGGCATGCACCTGCGCCCTGTAGCGGTTCCGCTGCGTCTGAGTATCAAGACGATCGGAAAGGCGCATGTCACGGCCGCCCGCTGCCGCAGAAAGCTTATAGGCGGTGCCCGGGCCGTTTATCAGGAAGCTTGAAAGGACAGGAAATTCAGCAATGCAGCCGATGCAGACCTCTCATCTGAAAAATGAACGCCGTAAGGAAAGCGTCATCCTGGCACTCAGCGGCGGCGTAGACAGCGCTGCGGCGGCAGTCCTTATGCAGGAAAAAGGCTATGCCTGCCGGGGCCTGATGATGGGCCTGTACAGCCAAGAGAGCAGCGTACAAAAAGAGCGGCACCGAAGAGACATCCGGGATGCCCGGCGCTTATGTGAGAAACTTAAGATTCCCTTTGAATATGTGGATCTGGCCGAGCGTTTTGAAGAAGAGGTCATCGCGCCTTTTGTCCGGACCTATCAAGCGGGCAAGACGCCGAATCCTTGTCTTTACTGCAATAAAGAACTGAAGTTCGGAAGCCTCGTCCGTCTGGCCGAAGAGCGCGGCAGTGATTATCTGGCAACCGGCCATTATGCGAGGGTGCGTTTTAACCCGCAGACGGATAAGTATGAACTTTTGCAGGCCGTGAATAAAGCAAAAGATCAAAGCTATGTTTTATATCAATTAAATCAGGATATTTTAGCCAAACTTAAGCTGCCCCTAGGGGAGCTCAGCAAAGAAGAGGTGCGAAGAGCGGCCCGGCAGCGGCATTTAGAGATTGCCGATAAAGCAGACAGCCAGGATATCTGTTTTATTCCCGACGGCGATTACGCGGCGTTTATTGAGCGTTACAGCAATGAAAAAGCCCGGCCCGGTCCCTTTGTGCTGAAAGACGGGACCGTCATCGGCGAACACCAAGGCCTGATTCACTATACCGTCGGCCAGCGCAAAGGCCTGGGCATTTCCTGGTCGGAGGCTTTGTATGTGCTTGCTCTGGATCCGGCCCGCAATGCGGTCGTCTTAGGCACAAAAGAGGAAAGCTTCCGTGATCAGCTGCGCGCGGAAAAGGCCAATTACATCAGCGGCAGCCCGCCGGAAGACGGCACGGTTCTTACGGTAAGGACCCGCTACCGGCAAGAAGCGCAGAAGGTGCGTTTTTATGCGGAAGATGCGGGACATTTCCGCCTGGAATTTGAAAAACCGCAGCCGGCCGTCACGCCGGGACAAGCCGCCGTTTTGTATGACGGGGAAATTGTGAGAGGCGGGGGGCTTATCCTTTAAAAAAAAGTCTGTGTTTTTTCACAGACTCCTTTTTTGTTTTCGGATCGTATTACTCCGCGATCATCGTGATCTTCCGGACGCCTTCGCCGGCACTTGTGATGACCTTAATTTTATCGCCCGGCTGCCAGAAGGCAATCTCGGGGCCCAAATCTTCCGGTTCCGCTTCGTAAATGAAGTCATCTTCTTCACACTGCAGATAGTAGACGGTATTGCCGTCAATCACCAGGGATTTAATCATCGTAATCGTCAGCTCATCGGCCTGATCCCCCAAGTCCGCCGGATCGATCAAACCCGGATTTTCCTCATAATAAAGTTTTAAAACTTCCTGTACGCTGTTGCCGACCACCACATCGGTAAACTGTTCGGCATCGACTAAGGCAAACATTTTTGCCGTCAGCGAACGGTCCTTTAAGGACATAAAGTAAACCGGCCGGTCCTGAATGTTCAGGACGACAGGGAAGGTGGGGACATAATTTTTTTCCTGCACCTTGCCGCCGGCACTTTCCATGGCCGCTGCTTCGGTTGCCGAAGGACAAGGGTAGAAGACACATTCCTTGGTCCTGAGATTCACGTAATAAAAGCCCAGATTCGATGTGTCGGAACGCACGGAAGTCACGCCTGTAATCAGGTAAATATCACCGTCTAAGGAAATATAGTTATAGCCGTCGGTTGTCGAGGTAACATTTTTCTGCCCGAAAACGGAATTGAAGAAGCCCCCGCTGTAGAGCCCTTTTTGATTCAGCTGATTAATAATGGTCTTCGCTTCAAAAGCCCGGTCCACCCAAGCGGGAATATCGTCTTTCGGATGATAAATGCATTCGCCGCTATTGGCGTTGGTGAGGATGACCCCTTCTGTATCCGGGGCATTGAAAAAGGCAATGCGTTTCGTCAGCTTAGGCGTCACATACCACGCTTCGCCGTCATCATCAATTTCAAAATTGGTTTCGCCCAGAAGCGCGAAGGGGTATTTAAAGCGGAGATGGCGGCCCAGATCGCGCATGAGGTAATCGCTTTCGGAGTAGAAAATGGGATTTTCCAGTTTATTCAGCTTGCCTTCCTGGCTCGTCATATCGACACTGATGTAATATTCGATGCCGTTGCGGAAATTGCCGAGGTATTTGATGAAATCATAATATTCCAGGGGAGAGACCCGGACGGGTTTGCCGTTAATATTGACTTGGGAATAGTTATCGGCAATGTTGAACTGGGAAACCAATTCGCCCATCGAGCCCATTTGCTTTTCTCCGATGACGCCGGCTGCCACCCGGTCTACGATCGGAATCTGATCCATGCTGATTTTGTCAATATCATCGGCAAAAACGCCTTCTTCCACTTCAATTAAAGACGCATAAGATTTTGACCAAAAGATCGGCAGCCCGATCACCCGGCCGATAAAGGGCATCAGCAGGCTGATGACCGCGGCAATAAGCGATATATTGAACGCTTTCAAGCTTTTCGGGCGCCGCCCCGCGAAGAGCATCAAGACCCAGAAAATGAGCAGGCCTAAAAAGATCGTAAAATAGAGATCCGGCCCCATGGGACTTAAAGAGGGCAGAAAGAAGAAAAAATAGACGGCCATAATAATAAGGGTAAAGATCAGAATGATCCACCAAGGTTTTCGACTGCTTTCTTTCTTGCCGTAGGATCGATGATAAAAAAGTTCAGGACCCAGGTTTCTGAATCCGTCTTTGAAATGGCCGAAGCGGTCATTGTAGGGATTATTATTCATATTAACGTACTCCTGTTATCGTTTGGGCGTTCGAGAATTTTGTTTCACTAAGATGGCTTACAGAAAATCAACATGCTCAGTTTACAATATAGTCCGCTTGTGATCGAGGGCTTTTGTTAAAAGAATTTTAAATTTTGAACATTCGCTTTAATTCGCTTTAAAAAACTAAGAATTGACAGAGTTTTATTCTGTGGTAATATATACAAGTCGTTTGTCGGGGTGTGGCTCAGGTGGTAGAGCGCCTGGTTCGGGACCAGGAGGTCGCAAGTTCAAGTCTTGTCACTCCGACCACATTAAACCTCACGTGACGCGCGTGAGGTTTTAAAATGATAAGTGAAGCATTTTGTGAATAAAGTTAAAATTTCGGATTCAAAGCCGGATTTGTCTTGACGCATAAACTGTGAGCTGTTAGTATAACTGAGTACTTGATTGATGAATAAGCTCGCGTGGCGGAATCGGCAGACGCAGCGGACTTAAAATCCGCCGGAGCAATCCGTGCCGGTTCAAGTCCGGCCGTGAGCACCATCATCAATGAATATCGCGGAGTGGAGCAGCTGGTAGCTCGTCGGGCTCATAACCCGAAGGTCGCGTGGTTCGAATCCCGCCTCCGCAACCAAAATAAAAGTGTTGTCGGCGAGATGCCGGCAGCACTTTTTTTATCTTTTAATTCTTGATCGGACAGGGTTTTATTTAAGATACAAGAAGACGGGCGATTTAAACACAGTTTAAGCGCTTTTTAAAAGCTTCTTAACAACGATCGGGCAAGATCAGATTGTCGGCAGTATCAGTTTAAGGATGAAGCAGGATATGATGAAGAAGCCTTCAAGCACAAGACCTCTCAAAATGATTCTTCTTCTGTCCGCGGCACATGCTTTTTTTATTTTAACGACGCAGCTTTCTAAGCATTATCTGATGCCGAAGATCGAGCCTTATCTGCCCGAAATTCTATTTCGGATCTTGTCCCGCATGCTGATTCCTTATGCCCTGATTATGCCGATTTCTTATTTGCTTTTCCTGAGAGCGCTTGAGCCTGTGCGGCTTAAGCGAAAAAAATCACTGCGCGGCAGTTCTTTTTTTAAGCTTTGTATCCTGCAGTCCGCCTTGTCTGCGCGTTTCTTTCTGCTGCTTATGATCGGGATGGCAATAAGCGATGCATTCCCGGCTGGGCAAAGGATGCCGGAGACGGGGGGAACGGAGGGCTTTTCTTTCTTTTTGCTCCTCGTTTTTAATCCGCTTGCGGAAGAATGGATCGGAAGAAAGCTTATTTTAGAGCGGCTCAGGCCTTTGGGCGAGCGCGGGGCCGTGCTCTGGTCTTCTTTTTTCTTTGCTGTTCTGCATGTTTTTTCGCAGACTCTCTTCGCTGCTTTGCTTGCCTTTTTTACGCCGTTAATCTGGGCATGGGTCACGCTGAAAACGGGACGTCTGATTTATGCTGTTCTGCTGCATGCTTTAAGCAATGCCTTTTCCTTTTTTCTTCCGCAGATCCTGACAAGAACAAAAGCCGGAAGCATGGTCTTTCTGCTGCTGCAGATTCTGCTGATCCCGGCGGCGCTTATTATTTTTATCCGGAATAAAGAGAAGATACGGCTTCAGCAGCCTCAGTCGTGAGGTTTCGGGAACATATATTACGCTGTGAGCTTCTTTTATTATTTAAACTGAAAGGGAAAATCCGAGAAAAGGCAAGGAGAAAACGATGATTGAAAAGACATTTGAATTTACGAAGACCGAGAAAAAGACGATTGAGAAGGTCATTGCAGATGCGCATGTCAATATAAATCACATGGTCCTGGAGAAGGGGACGGGGCTTCCGATCCATTTTTCCAATGCGAATGTTTATATGATTGTCGTGCGCGGTCTGCTTTCGATCAGCTTAGACGAGCAGGATACGCATGAATATGAGGGCGGCACGATTCTGAATATCCCGGAGGGGACGAAGATGAACGTCAGAAATGAGCACGATGATACCGTAGAACTCTTTGTGATCAAAGCACCTGCTCCCGGGAAATAAATCGTATTTAGTAAAATTAAAAATTGAATTTAATTGCCCTATAGCCTTTGCTTGAATCTCACTTGTCTCAACATACCCAAGCTCTTTAACCGCCTGTTGTAAATCTTTATTTAATCCTAATTCATTAAATTTCATATACTTCTCC
>CALLQJ010000395.1 GCA_938014865.1 uncultured Fastidiosipila sp. | reverse complement strand
GCCGGCATTGCTGATGACCATTTTGGTCTCCCGGTCACCGAAGAGACGCAGTATGCGCAGCGCCTGGGTGTTCAGCGCCTGCATTGAGCGCAGGAGCGGCGTTTTTTTATCCATCGCGTGCCCGCCGAAGGAACAAAAGGCCGTCGGAATGCAAAGGGATTTATCCTTGATAAAAGCAAAGGAACTCGGATCCCAGGCCGTAGACCCGCAGATGGGAAACTTGAAGCATCGGGTTCCCCGCGCACAAGTTCCCGGCCGCTGAATTCATAAATCGCGGTCCCGTCCGGCTGCGGGCTGAGGAAGGCATCATGCTTTTCCGCGGTAATGCCCGTCATGGGCTGAAACCAATGCGTATAGTGGGTGGCGCCTTTCGCCAGCGCCCACTTTTTCATGGCCGAGGCGACCGGCTCGGCCAGGTCATCGGACAAAGGCCGTCCCGTTTCTCTCGTCTCTTTCAGATCGGCATAAACGTCCGGCGGCAGATACTGCTGCATCACCTTGTCATTAAATACCATAGAACCGAAATCCCGCAGATCCTTGCTCATTATGCTGCCCCCTTTGGTTTACGCTTTATTGTAACAGGCTTGAGTGCTTATGATAATTGGCCTATAGTAATTCTAGCTGAATAACGTTCAAATGACTTGCGTTAATCTGAGTTTTAAGGCTATAATACCTTGATTCAGAAATCAGGCCGTATATAATACACTAAATATTCAATTATTGTGTATAGAAAGGCAGTGTTTATGCAGGAAGCAGAACAAGTTTACCTTCTGCTCGCGGACGGAAGCTGTTTTCCCGGACGCCGAGCGGGGGCAAAAGCAAAAGATGAATTCGCTGAACTGGTGTTTACAACAGCAGCAGGATCCGATACGGAAATCCTTACAGATCCGGCGTTCAGCGGCAAGATCATACTCAGAACCTTTCCGATCAGCGGCGCGGCAGGCTATTGCCGGGAAGACATGCAGAGAGACTTTATTTCCTGCCTGGGCTACTGTGTAAAACAGATCTCGGATTTTCCCTCTAATTTCAGAGCAGACGGCAGCTTGGACCGTTTATTGAAAGAAGAAGATATCCCCGCTGTTACGGGCATTGATACCCGGATGATCTGCGGTATTTTACGGGAGAAGGGCAGTATGAATGCCGTCATTACCTCCGACCCCGAAAGCATCGATTTAAATGCATTAAAAGAATTTACAGCAGAACCTCAGCTGCCGAAGGTATCGACATCTGAGGTTTCTTTTTATCCGGCGATAAAGCAAAAGAAGCATCAGCCGGCGCCGGAAGCCGCCCTGATTGATCTGGGGGCCAAACGCAGCACTCTGCGCTTCCTCAGGGAAAACGGCTGCGGCGTAAAGGTTTTTCCTTATACGGCAAGTGCCGAAGAGATTCTGGCCGCTAAGCCGGACGGCATTCTGTTCTGCGGCGGTCCGGGTGATCCGCGTGATTATCCCGAGCTGATTGAAAGCTGCCGGACCCTCATGCAGTCGCCGCTTCCCGTTTTAGGCATCGGCTTCGGCCATTTGCTGATGGCGGCCTCAAGCGGTCTTAAGCTCGAAAAAATGAAGCAGGGCCACCGGGGCAATAATCAGGCGGTCAAAAGCAGCCGGGACGGGAAAATATACATGAGCGCACAAAATCATGCCTACGTGGTGCGGGATGAAGGGCTGTATAAAAAAGGTGCCGAAGTGTCCTTCCGCAATGTGCACGATAAAAGCATTGAGGGTCTGGACTATGTGAATTCCCGGAATTTTTCCTGGCAGTTTTACCCGGAAGGGGCAGCCGGGCCGGAAGATACAAAATTTCTCTATAAACGTTTTATAAATGCATTGGAGGCGCAAGATGCCGCTGGATACTAGTCTTCGCAAAGTTATGGTTATTGGTTCGGGGCCGATCATCATCGGTCAGGCGGCGGAATTTGATTATTCCGGCACCCAGGCCTGCCGGGTTCTGAAGGAAGACGGGCTGGAAATTGTACTGGTCAATTCCAATCCCGCCACCATTATGACGGATCCCGGAGTCGCCGATAAGATCTATCTCGAACCCCTCACGGTCAAAACCCTTGAACGCATCATCGAAAAGGAACGGCCGGACGCGCTTCTGAGCGGCTTCGGCGGGCAGAACGCTTTGACCTTGTCCATGGAACTTGCCGAAAAAGGTATCCTTGAACGCTATAATGTGCGTCTGCTCGGCGCAGACCTTGATGCGATCGAACGCGCGGAAGACCGGCTGAAGTTCCGCAATATGATGGATAAACTCAATCAGCCGAGCACCCGCTCCGAAATCGTAACGAATAAGGAAGAGGCGCTTAAGGCCGCCGAAGATATCGGCTATCCGCTGATCGTAAGGCCGGCTTTCACCTTAGGCGGCAGCGGCGGCGGCATTGCCGGGAATGATGAAGAGTATCGTGAAATCGTACGAAACGGCCTGGAACTTTCGCCGATCGGACAGTGTCTTATTGAACAGTCTATCGCGGGATGGAAAGAAATTGAATTTGAAGTCATCCGCGACAAAGACGGCAATTGCCTGACGGTCTGCTCTATGGAAAATTTTGACCCCGTCGGGGTGCACACGGGCGATTCGGTTGTCGCGGCGCCGGCGCTGACCCTGGCCGACCGGGAATACGGCATGCTGCGCACGGCGGCTCTCGACATCATTGAAGAGCTGGAACTGGAGGGCGGCTGCAATGTGCAGTTTGCCTTGAATCCGGATTCTTTTGAATATGCCGTGATCGAAGTGAATCCGCGCGTTTCCCGTTCATCTGCTTTGGCCTCAAAAGCAACGGGCTTTCCGATCGCGCGGGCCTCTGCCAAAATCGCTTTAGGCTACCGCCTGGATGAAATCCAAAATGAAATCACGGGGCATACGACGGCGGCCTTTGAGCCGGCCCTCGACTATGTTGCCGTTAAATTTCCGAAATGGCCTTTCGATAAATTTGTTTATGCGGACCGCCGGCTGGGGACCCAGATGAAAGCCACCGGGGAAGTCATGGCCATCAGCGACCGTTTTGCTTCGGCGCTGATGAAAGCGGTGCAGGGCGCCGAAATCGGCACGGAAACCTTGAACGAAGCCAAAATGCAGAAGCTGGAGGACGAAGAACTGCTCAAGCTCATCGGCGATCAGACGGATGAGCGGGTTTTTGCCGTCTTTGCCGCTCTGAAACGCGGGATTTCGCCGGAGAAAATTCACGAAATCAGCAAGATTGATCTTTATTTCTTAAATGAAATGAACACCCTGGCTGATTTTGAAAAGCGTCTGGCAAAGGTGGGACTCAGTAAGGCACTCTATTACGAAGGCAAATCCTTTGCCTATTCGGACCGCGCGCTGCTGGCGCTCTCGGGCAGTGACGAACTGCCTTGTGCACCCCTGAAGCCGGTGTACAAAATGGTCGACACCTGTGCCGGCGAATATGAAGCGGCCACGCCTTATTTTTACGCCCTGCATCCCTCTCCCGAAAGTCCGTCGGAAAATGAAGCCTTGCGTTGTACGAGCAAAAGCAGCAAGCCGACCGTGGTCGTCTTAGGCTCCGGTCCGATCCGGATCGGGCAGGGGATTGAGTTTGACTATGCCTCCGTCCACTGTGTCCGCTCCCTGCAGCGCATGGGCTATGAAGTGGTCACCATCAACAATAATCCGGAAACAGTCTCCACGGATTATGATTCGTCCGACCGTCTGTATTTTGAGCCGCTGACCGAAGAATCGGTGCTGAATATACTCGAAGAAGAAAATCCCTTAGGCGTGATTGTCTCCTTCGGCGGCAATACGGCCATCAATCTGACCGCCGCCATTTCCGAGGCCGGCTATACGATTTTAGGCTCCTCCGAACGCAGCATCGACATGGCCGAAGACCGGGAAGCCTTTGAAGCGCTTCTGACACGCTTGAATATCGAACGTCCGAAAGGCTATACCGTGCGCAATACCGAGCAGGCACTTGAAGCGGCCAACGCCCTGGGCTATCCGATTCTGCTCCGGCCGTCCTACGTGCTCGGCGGGCAGAACATGATCATTGCCCACGACGATGCCGATGTGCGCGAATACATGGCCATCATCCTCGAGCAGAACCCCGATAATATTATTCTTATTGATAAGTATTTAATGGGCAGGGAAGTCGAGGTCGACGGCATTTTTGACGGCGAGGATCTGCTGCTGCCCGGCATTATGGAACATGTGGAAAGAGCCGGGGTGCATTCCGGCGATTCCATCGCGGTCTACCCGGCCCTCAACGTCAGCGAGGCGATGCGCCGGGAAATCTTCAGCACCACGCGGCGGCTTTGCATGGGTCTGGACGCCCGGGGCATTGTCAACCTGCAGTACATTATTTCGGGTGAGAAGCTTTACGTGATTGAAGTCAATCCCCGCGCCTCCCGAACCGTCCCGTATCTTTCCAAGGTAACGGGGATCCCGATCATTGATCTGGCCACGCAGGTGGCGATGGGCAGAAAGCTGCGCGAATTAGGCTACGGAACGGGTCTTTATCCGGATGCGCCCTTCTGCGCCGTCAAGGTACCGGTGTTTTCTTTTGCCAAACTCGCCGGTGCCGACACCCAGCTCGGTCCGGAAATGAAATCGACCGGGGAAGTTCTGGGCATCGGCCGAAGTCTCCGGGAAGCCTTGTACAAAGGCCTTTTGGCTGCCGGCATGAAGATGAAAAAAGAAGGCGGCGTCTTTTTCTCGGTCCGCAACTGGGACAAACCCGAGCTGGCGCCCGTTGCGCAGAAATACGCGAATATGGGCTTTCATCTCTATGCGACCCGCGGCACCGCAGAAATACTGGAGGAAAATTTCCTCTGGGTGACCCATGTCGGCAAAATCCATGAGGGCAAGAAAAACGGTCTGGATCTGATGGAAGAAAACCGTGTCCAGTATGTCATTTCCACCTCCACACACGGCCGCGATCCCGAACGGGACGGGGTCCGGATCCGCCTGAAAGCGACGGCGCTGGGCATCCCTTGCCTCAGCTCGATCGATACGGCTAATGCCCTGGCGGACGCGCTGAAAAGCGGCTATTCCGAAGAAAATACCG
>CALLQJ010000394.1 GCA_938014865.1 uncultured Fastidiosipila sp. | reverse complement strand
TATCTTAAACTCATTGACGTTCATCCTCCGTCCTGTTCTTCGCTTTCTGCAGCCGGCGCCGACTTTGATCTTCTGTTCTGCTTCTTCTCTCATCTCTTTTCTCCCATTCTCTTTCGTGTGTAAGAAAAGCCCGGCCGCTTTCTTCCGGGCTTTGTTTGCTTTTATTGCCCTGCGCTCCGCTGCAAAAAGCGCCCGGCGGGGCGATAAGGCTTGAGCAGAATTATAAAACCCGCTCCGCTCCTTGACAAGGGAAAAGTTTATAATATGCGCATAATATACATTTTCCTTTAGGAAAGAGGCCGTTTTTATCAATAATTGTGTAAAGTGGTCAATTTTAGCGAACACTTTTCGGCACTTTTTAAGAAGGGCCGCGCAAAAAATACATTTGTTAAAATTCACTTTTATAGAGAGAATATAGCCCGAAATGCCGGAAACTTACACAAAAGCCCTTTAAAGTCTTAGCGATCTTCCGGAAAAAGCCCGTTTCAGGGGCTTATGTGTCAAAAAACCGGCCTGTTCTTTGTGTAAGTCAACATATAGTCTAAAATTAATGTCAATGGTATAGTCTTTATTAGATAAGCGAATTAAGCGCGTCGAAATTTGGAGGTTTACTTTATGGCAAACGTAGTACTTAAGAACGTATACAAAAGATTTGAGGGCGGGGTAGTTGCTGTTTCGGACTTTACCCTTGATATCGCGGATAAAGAATTTATCATTTTGGTCGGCCCCTCCGGCTGCGGTAAATCCACGACTCTGCGTATGATTGCCGGTCTTGAAGAGATCACGGAAGGCGAAATCTACATCGGTGACAAACTGGTCAACGACGTACAGCCTAAGGACAGAGACATCGCGATGGTTTTCCAGAACTACGCGCTCTATCCGCATATGACCGTTTTCGACAACATGGCATTCGGTCTGAAACTTCGCAAAACACCTAAGGATGAAATCAAGCGCCGTGTCGGTGAAGCTGCTAAGATCCTGGAAATTGAGCACCTGCTCGATCGTAAGCCGAAGGCTCTTTCCGGCGGTCAGCGTCAGCGTGTTGCCTTAGGCCGTGCGATTGTCCGTAATCCTAAGGTCTTCCTGATGGACGAGCCGCTGTCCAACCTTGACGCGAAACTCCGTGTTCAGATGCGTGTTGAAATTACCAAGCTGCATCAGCGTCTGGCCACCACGTTCATTTACGTTACGCATGACCAGACCGAAGCGATGACGATGGGTTCCCGTATCGTGGTTATGAAAGACGGCTTCATCCAGCAGGTCGATGACCCGACCACCCTTTACATGCATCCGGTCAACACCTTCGTGGCAGGCTTTATCGGCATGCCTCCGATGAACTTCATCAACTCTGAAATCGTCAAAGACGATCAGGGCGTCGGCTTCAAAATGGACCGTCATATTGTCCATCTGAACCAGGAAAAATATGATGTGCCTGTCGTGAACGAATATGTCGGCAAAGAAGTCATCATCGGCATCCGTCCCGAAGCCATGAGCGACGATCCCGAGTCTGTTGAAAAATGCACGGCTGACGGTTCAATCTTCCAGGCAAACGTAGACGTTGTCGAGAAACTCGGTGCCCAGTCCTATCTCTACTGCACCGTCGGTGACTTCTCCGTTACGGCCAGCGTTGATCCGATCATGTCGCCTACCGCAGTCGGTGATACGGTCACCATTGCAATTGACAACAGACGTGTGAACATTTTTGATAAGGAAACTGAGAGAACCATTATTTCCTAAGCAAGACAGAAAAGGAAACAGAGCACAGACTCAGTTTGCCGTAAAAGAAGAAATTAGGGGGCTTGGCTTATCAAGCCCCCCTTTTTTATGTAATAATGAGATAATAGAATAAGTATATAAATAAAGAGTGCTGAAAGGGGCCCGGGTCCCGCTGCCGTATTCTCCGGAGCTTTTGCAGGAGCAAAAACTTCCCGGCGGAATAATACCGACGGAGACGGGAAGAGAGGGCTGCCTAATATTACAACTGTCATATACTTGAAATATTTCTGTAATAACGGCATAATAGCTTTCAGACTCCGTTATAGGAAAGGGAGACCCTTATGGAAGAGATCATCAAAGTAATTCACGAAGCTTCAGGGATTCTGGATCGTGTTGCCGGTGTAACCGATTCGGACGGTACAGTGATTGCCTGTACAAACGCAGCCCGTGTCGGCAGCGTCGATAAGCTTGCCTCCGAGATTTTTGCCTCTGAGGACCTTTTTGCCGTGACCGGCAAAATGACGTACAAGAAATTCGGTGCGGACGAGGCGCCCGAATTTGTCTGCTTTATCGAAGGTACAGACCATATGGCTCAGACCAACCTCGAACTTTTGACGAATTGGCTTATTGCCGCCTTGCGCGACGGAAACAAAGATTCCGACCGCGATGCACTTTTGAAGAATATTCTTCTGGAAAACGAACTGCCCGGCGACATCCCGCTCAAGGCCCGCGAATACCGCATTCCTTATGCAGCACTGCGGGTGGTCTATCTGATCCGGATTAAAGAAGAGAGCAGCCTGGACAGTCTGGAAATCCTTAAGAGTCTTTTCCCTAATCGTAAAATGGATCATGTCCTGGCCATGGATGAGGAAAACATCGTCCTGGTCAAGGAATTCTATCGTGATGAACTCGGACAGATGGATAAGCTTGCCGAGCATATCCTGGATACGCTGAGCAGCGAATCCATGTCTTCGGCGCATATCGGCATCGGCATGCCGGCCGAGACGCTCAAAGACTGTGCGAAGTCTTACCGCGAAGCGAGCCTGGCGATGACCGTCGGCGGTATTTTCAATCCGGATAAGCATATTATGCGCTACGACAGATTAGGCTTAGGCCGTCTGATCGATCAGCTGCCGCCCACGCTCTGCCACATGTTCCTCGACGAAGTATTCCCCGAAGGAGCTTATGAAGCCTTTGATCAGGAAACCTTGATCACCATTGATAAGTTCTTCGAGAATAACCTGAACGGTTCGGAGACGTCCCGTCAGCTCTTCGTCCACCGCAACACCTTGGTCTACAGACTGGATAAGGTGGAGAAAATTACGGATCTGGATCTTCGTACCTTTGAAGATGCCGTATTATTCAAGCTTGCTTCCATGGTGCGTCAGTACCTCGAGTTCCTGGAGAAGGATTCAACCTCCTCTTCGTCCAGCAGATGGTGGCGTAATTAACACGTATGGTTGATTTTCATAATGTCAGCATGGCCTACGGGCGCAAGGCAGCGCTTGCGTTGAAGAACGTGAGCTTCCATGTGAACGTAGGCGAATTTGTCTTTATCATCGGGGCCAGCGGTTCGGGCAAATCGACCCTGGTAAAGCTTTTGACCTGCGAGGAAGAAGCCCTGGAAGGGGAGATCGTGCTCGGCGGCATTCCGCTGCGCAGGATCAAGCGCCGGGCGGTTCCTTATATCCGCCGCAACATCGGCATGGTCTTTCAGGATTTCCGTCTGATCGAAAGCAAGACGGTCTTCGAGAATGTGGCCTTTGCCATGGAAATCGTCGGCGCATCCCGCCGGCAGATTATGCGGCAGGTTCCGATCGTCCTGAGTACGGTCGGTCTGAGGTCCAAAGCGGACGTGCGCCCTTCGGAGCTTTCCGGCGGCGAGCAGCAGCGTGTGGCCATCGCCCGCGCGATTGTGAACAATCCGAAGCTGCTCCTGGCCGATGAGCCGACGGGCAATCTTGACCCGGAAACGAGTGAGCAGATTATGGCGCTTTTGCGGGAAATCAACCGCGGCGGCACCACGGTCATTGTGTGTACGCATGACCGGGACCTGGTGGATAAGATGAAGCAGCGGGTGATTGAGATCCAGGAAGGGGAAGTGATCCGGGATGAAGAGCAAGCCGGCTACGCCTTCTGTGAAATCTAAAGAACGGACCGAAAGCTTTATGAAGATTAATGTGATTAAAAATACATTTAGAGAGGGCTTTCGGGGCTTTAGGCGGCACCCGATGATCAGCTTTGCCTCGGTGACCACCGTCTGCTTAATGCTGCTGGTGGCGGGTGCATTTTTTCTTTTCAGCAAGAATGCAAAAAGCATTGTTGAGAAGATCGGAACAGAACCCCCGGTGCAGATCTGGCTTCGGAACGGCGTGACCGAGCCGCAGATTACGGCGATTAAAACGGCCGTGAGCGAGAGTACGGAAGTGAAGTCTTTTACCTTCCAGAGTCCGCAGGATAATTATGATCATTACCGCGAGACCTTAGGCGAGGATGCGGCCCTTCTGGACAGCCTGGATCCCGAAAAGCTGCCTTATTCTTTTACGGTGCAGCTGACGGGGCCCGATGCGATTACGAGCTTTAAGAAGAAGATCGAGACCTACCCCGGCATTGATGATATTCAGTACAGCAAGGTGGTGCTGTATTTTTTAAGCAGCACATCGCTGACGGTCAATGCGGCGGGCCTTGCGGCCGGCGGCATTTTGTTGCTGATCTCGCTTTTGATCATATCGAATATGGTGCGTATTTCCATCCTGGCCCGATCCGAGGAGATTTCCATTATGAAATACGTTGGGGCTACCAACAGTTATATTAGGATTCCGTATTTGCTGGAAGGGGCTTTTACCGGTATACTCGGCGCCTTTATCGCCTGGGCTTTGCTGCTTTTAGCGTACGGCAGAATTTATGACTGGGCCATGCAGGATACCGCGCGGAGCAGTGCCTGGGCTTTGCTCGAAAGCGGAAGCCTGGCCGGAGGGCTCCTGGCGGTTTTGCTTCTGACGGGCATTTCCGTCGGGGCATTGGGCAGTGCGATATCGGTCCGGAAATACGTGAACGTCTGAGGAGGTTTTTATGCGGCATAAAAGTATAAAACGAACAGCAGTACTTTTGTCTGCAGCGCTTTTGCTGACTGCGGCGGTCCCCGCGGCTTCCGTGCGGGCAGAAAGCGATGAGGATTTTGCGACGAGCGAGCAGCTTGATGAGCTCGAGCAGCTCAGACAGCGTGAAGCAGAACTTGCGGCCCGGCAAGGGGAGCTGGAAAATGACATGGACGTCGTCCGGCAGGATGTGGCGGCTTTGCAGGATGAATCC
>CALLQJ010000393.1 GCA_938014865.1 uncultured Fastidiosipila sp. | reverse complement strand
CGATCGGCAACAATGCGTAAATGACGAGTGCGACGAGCGCCGTCTTCGAACCGACCACCCGGCGCAGCGGCCCGCATAAGCTTCTGGTCGTTATTGAAGACAACGGCCCGGGCATCGCCGACGAAGACCTGCAGCACGTCTTTGACCGCTTTTTCAAGAGCGACCGTTCCCGGACGGACCGTCAGGGCAGCGGCCTCGGCCTTTATATCTGCAGGCGCATCCTGCAGGCGCACGGACAGAATATATTTGCCTGCCACAGTGATTTGGGCGGGGCAAAATTTGAATTCACCCTGCCGCTGGCGTAAAAAGCTTCGGCCGTGACAGACACAAAAGCTGAGACGGAAGCAAACGATACGAAGCAAAGGATAAAAACATACGAACGCTGCCGGAGAGGCCTGAGCGCAAGGAAGGCGCAGGCCTTGCGGCAGAGAAGAAGAAAGAGAGCAGAGCATGCAGCAAAGACCCCGGGGAAAAGAATTAGCCGAAGAAGTGATCCGCCGTCTCCTGGCCGAATACGGAAGACCGGAGACGACCTTGGATGATCGTGACGATCCCTGGCGGCTTTTGGTGGCGGCCATTCTGGCGGCGCAGTGTACGGATGAACGCGTCAATAAAATCACCCCGGCGCTCTGGGCCCGTTTCCCGGAAATGAAGGATCTGGCCGAGGCGGCGCCGCAGGAGATTGAACCTTATATCCGCAGCTGCGGGCTCTTCCGCAATAAAGCGAAAAACATCCATGCGGCAGCCTGCCATATCCTCCGGGAACACGGGGGCGAAGTGCCCTCCGATATCGACAGCCTGCTTGAGGTGCCGGGGGTCGGCCGCAAGATTGCCAATCTGCTTTTAGGCGATGCCTTCGGCAAGCAGGCCGTGGTGGTGGATACGCACTGCGGCAGGCTGGCCCGGCGCATCGGCCTCAGCAAAGCCAAAAGTCCCGCTAAAGTCGAAAAGGATCTGATGCGGGCCGTGCCCGAGTCTTCCTGGACCTTGTGGGGGCACCTCATGGTGACGCACGGGCGGGAAGTCTGCATGGCCCGCAGTCCGAACTGCCAAGCCTGTGTCCTGGAAGATATCTGCCTTGAAGGCCGTAAGCTGCTGCGCCGCGAAGCGCGCGAAACGGCAAAAAAACGGGCAGCGGAAAGCGAAGAGGCCGGCGCGTGACGACGAAAGAAAAGGCAGGGGCGCAGAGCAATC
>CALLQJ010000392.1 GCA_938014865.1 uncultured Fastidiosipila sp. | reverse complement strand
CAGGCCGGCAACGAAAAAGGCTATGCGATTCTCGGGGCACATATTGATTCCCCGCGTCTGGACCTTAAGCCGAAGCCGGTTTACCAGGACGGCGATATGGTTTTCTTTAAAACGCATTACTACGGCGGCATTAAAAAATATCAGTGGACCACCATCCCGCTGGCCCTGCACGGTTTTGCCGTGCGCAAGGACGGAACTGAGGTCGAAATTTCAATCGGGGAGAATGAGGATGAACCTGTCTTCATGCTGACCGATCTGCTGATTCACCTCTCTGCCGAGCAGATGCAGAAGAAAGCGTCCAAGGTCATCGAAGGCGAAGAGCTTAACCTCCTCGTCAGCGGACGTCCTCTGCCGCAAAAGGAAATCTCCGAGCGTTTCAAACTCGGGCTTTTGCTGATTCTGAAAGAACAGTACGGCTTGACGGAGCGGGATCTGATTTCCGCCGAAATTGAAATCGTCCCCGCTGCCAAGGCCAGAGACCTCGGCTTTGACCGCAGCTTCATCAGCGGCTACGGCCACGATGACCGGGTCTGCGCCTATCCGGCGATCCGCGCCATTGCGTCCGAGGAAGATACCGAACGGACGGTGATGCTGATGCTGACGGATAAAGAAGAAGTAGGGAGCACGGGCAATACCGGTGCGATCTCGCAGCTTTACGATAATTTCATGGCGGAAGTCTACAGCAAGACGGAGGGCGCTTACGATGAGCTCGGCTACCGGAAAACTTTGGAGAAATCCTGTATGCTTTCGGCCGATGTCATTAACGGCTACGATCCGACCTTCCCGTCCACGGTAGATATTAAGAATACAAACTATATGGGGCGCGGGGTCAGCCTGCAGAAATACACCGGATCCGGCGGCAAAGGCGGCGCCAGTGATGCGTCCAGTGAGTTTTTCTCCAAAGTCATCCATCTGCTGGATGAACATGAAATTCCCTGGCAGACCGGCGAATTAGGCAAGATTGACTTAGGCGGCGGCGGAACCATTTCGCATTATATGGCCGTACGCGGCATGCAGGTCTTAGACTGCGGTGTGCCGGTGCTGAACATGCACGCTCCGCAGGAGATCATTCATAAATTAGACCTTTATGCGACCTATCAGACCTATAAAACATTTATTGAAAATATCTGACGGGAGCATGATCGCTGCCGGAAAATTTTAAAACGGCAGAGCAAAAGGCATGAAAAGAGGAGCAGCTGCAAAACTGCTCCTTTTTTTAATTTCAATTCATTGATCGTTCAATCTATTTCGTTTTCCGAATCAGGCCGATCACTTCATCAGATCAGCCAGTGCTTCGGCCGCCGTGCGGAGAAGCTCCAGCGTCTCATCGTTCGTCACTTTGCCGTTTTCGATGTAATTTTGGGCCTGTCCGATATAAAGTTCCGGCTGCTGAACGACCGGCATATCCAGAAAGACCAGGCTTTGACGCAGCGTATGATTGGCGATCGCCCCGCCGATGCCGCTGAGGCTTGCGGAGAGAATGAGCGCCGGTTTGCCGGACCAGATACTTGAGCCGTAGGGTCTCGATCCGACGTCCAGGGCATTCTTGATAGCCGGAGCTACGGAGCGGTTATATTCGGGTGTCGCCAGAATGAAGCCTGCCTTTTCGCCTGCCTCTCGGCGAAATCTCTCCCATTCGGCGGGCCGTTTGCCTTCAGCCTCGAGATCTTCGTTATAAAAGGGCAGATCGCCGATTTCTATAAATTCGGCTTCGAAGCCTTCGGGCAGAAGTTCTCCGGTCTGCAGCGCTAAAATCTTATTTAAGGAATCTTCTCTGAGACTTCCGACAATAATTCCTATTTTCTTCGTCATAAATATACCTCCCTTATCTCGGAAAAGTTTTTAAGGATTTTCTGAATGAATAATTGTCTTCACTATACTTTAGAAAGTGTTTTTCGTCGCGGCGTGATGCCACAGAATTTTTAAATTTAAGGTAAAGACTTGAAAACAGGGCTTTTTTCTGATACATTATTTTAAATTCATACGCTGATGAAGAGGAGTAGTATTGCAGGTCCGTACAGAGAGCGCAGTCTGCTGGAAATGCGCCGGACAGACAATATGAAGCTGGCTTCGGAGTATATCTGACTGAAGGTTACAAAACTGTTAGGTCGGATCGGCTGACCCCCGTTAAGAGGTCAACAGTACGGCGGGAAAGAGGCAGAGTGCTTGTTTCGCAGGTCCGTGCTGTAAGTGCATGAGCCTTACTCATGAAACGGAGTGGTACCGCGATTAATCGTCTCCCGGTTTTGCCGGGAGATTTTTTTATGTACAGGAGGAAAAGTGTGATGGCCAAAAAGATGAATGCCGATAAATACAAGGCGTATATGCCGCTGAGTTTTCCGGAACGCAGCTGGCCTGACAAGCAAATTACCAAGGCGCCGATCTGGTGCAGCGTGGATCTGCGTGACGGCAATCAGGCGCTGGAAGTGCCGATGACATTGGAACAAAAGCTCGATTTCTTCGATCATCTTATTAAAATAGGATTTAAAGAAATCGAGATCGGTTTTCCGGCTGCATCGGAGACCGAATTTGTGTTCACCCGGCATTTGATTGAAAACAATCTGATCCCGGATGATGTCACCATTCAGGTCTTGACCCAGGCCCGCGGAGAAATCATCGAAAAAACCTTTGACGCGGTCAAGGGGGCGAAGAACGTTATTGTTCACCTTTATAATTCAACCTCGGTTCTGCAGCGCGAGGTGGTCTTCCGCATGCCCCGTGAGAAAATTATTGATCTGGCGGTCTACGGCGCAGAAACCGTGAAAGCTTATGCCGAAAAGGATGATTCCGATACAAATTACGTTTTCGAATATTCACCGGAATCCTTCAGCGGGACGGAACCTGATTTCGCCGTTGAGATTTGTGATGCTGTCCTGGATGTCTGGCAGCCGACAAAGGAAAAGAAAGCCATCATCAACCTTCCGAATACGGTCGAGATGACCATGCCGAATGTCTATGCGGATATGGTGGAATACTATTGTGTGCATACACGCTGGCGTGACGAAACGATTTTGAGCGTGCATCCGCATAATGACCGCGGCACGGCCGTCGCCTCAACGGAATTAGGGCTTTTGGCCGGGGCGGACAGGGTAGAGGGGACCTTGTTCGGGAACGGTGAACGGACC
>CALLQJ010000391.1 GCA_938014865.1 uncultured Fastidiosipila sp. | reverse complement strand
CTCAGAACGTTTGATCCCGCCCGGAGCTCCGGCAAACGGAGGCTTAAGACCTCGCGCTTATTATCTAAATAAATATCCTCATCAAAGGAAATATCGATCGGATCTTCGGTGACGGGCTTTTGCGTCATCTCTTCTTTTTCCCGCTCATAGCGCCGGCCCTGCGATTTGACCTGCCGCATTTTATCTTTCAGATTTTTACCGGCGGAGGGATCCTGACGGCTTACTTTATTCAGATGACTGTTGACTTTATTGTAAAGCTCACGATAGCGCCGCATTTTCTTTTCATAGGCGTCGCGCTCCTGCTTGGCCATTTGTGTTTGTTTTTCAATGGCCGCATCACGTCTTCGGACATAATCCTCATAATTCAAGGAGGCGATGCTGTGCACCGCCCGTGACTTATGGATAAGCTGCTCAAAATGGATCACGGTATCCGAGCAGCGGGCCAAAAGCCGTTCATCATGCGAAACAAAGATCACCGGTATATCGCATTCTGATATAAAGCGTTCCAGCATGATCAGCGATTCCAGATCCAGGTCATTGCTCGGCTCATCCAAAAGCAGCAGGGTCGGCTCTTTCATAAGTTCTTTCAGAAGAAAAAATTTGATTTTCTCGCCGCCGGAAAGTTCGGCCAAAGCCCGGTTCTCTTCGATCACCTGCGGATCAAGCGCCAGCTTTGCCGCCAGCTTGTAATAACGGCTGAAATCAAAATAGTCCCAGGGAATTTCCCGGTGCAGGAGCTTGGCTGCCGGTATCGCGCTCAGCTCCGGCGGCATCTGCTGGGGCAGATAGCCGATCACTTCATCTGCTTTCTGAATTTCCCCCTTGATCTCAAGGTAAGAGCGGACCAAATCCGGATTATAAATCGTTTTCAGAAGTGAGGACTTGCCGTTCCCCTCCTCCCCGATCAGCGCAATCTTTTGATTATCAGGACCGGGTGAAAAGGAAAAATCTTCAATTAAGGTGCGTAAATCTCTTTTCAGGTACAAAGTCAGGTTTTTAATCTGCAGCATAAAATACTCCTGTAGAAAGGCATTATTTTACTGAGAAGAAAAGCACGGCAAAAACAATTTAAATATGCTCTGAGAAATAAAAAAGGAGTGAAAAGCACGGCGTAAAAATTGTATGCTCACAGAAAAAAGCATCTTCAAATGCTCTCTTGTCAGAAAATAATGATCTGATGCGTCATACAATTACGCTTTCATGCACAGCCTCCCGAAAAGATAATAATGATTGATTTCATTATAGAGGGCATCCCGCTGCTTTGACAAGCAAAACAAAAAACGCAGGCAAATCACCTGCGTTTTATCTGGTCGGAGTGACAAGACTTGAACTTGCGACCTCGTGCACCCCAAGCACGCACTCTAGCCACCTGAGCTACACCCCGAAAAGACTTATTCATTCTATCATAAGAAAAGATAGTGTCAACATGAGGCGCTCCCGACGACCTGCCGTTTGATTTTTGTCTTAAAGACAGCTCATGCTGAAATCAAAGACTTCCATCACCGCAGACGTATCGCTTTCGCAGGCCGTATAAAGTCCGGCTGTCGTTCCCGTGAAACACTTTCCCGCAATTTCCGGTGAAAGAAAACGGCTCGATGCACTGCCTGCTTTTTGCCATTCCTTCCCCTCTGTTTTATAGAAAAAGTGATAATTTTCTTTATCTGCCTTAATCCGCAAATGAATGTCCGTGTAATTGAAAGGAATCTTAACGCTTGTAAACTTTATATCATCTGCTTTCCTGAACAGGATAAGAGAGTCATGTTCTGCTTCTTTTATGATCCCGAAAAAGCAATAAAAATCAGAGGATAAATAAAGAGCAAGTCCGGCTCTGTCGCCTTCTTCTTTTGTCCGGAATCTGAAATGCGTACGAAATTCGCAGTCGAAATCCCCCTGTACCACCGCCGCATAGCTCGGGTTAGCGGCATCTTGCAATGTGATGACGGAAGGGTATATAAAGAGCTTTCCGTTTTTTATTTTATAATTTTCCCGCACCGGATTTCGCAAAAAACGCCACTGCGGTGTGAAATCGCTTTTTGAAAAGTCAGCTTCCCATCTGTCATGTAACTTTTGTTCCGCGAGGACCGCTCCGTTTTCCGTCAAGCGTGCCATTTTATTGTTTTTTACATAAGGCCAGCTGTCTTTCCAGAACAAAGGCGTCAGAAATGTCTCACGTCCCAGATGCGTCATGGTACGTCGGGCGCTTCTGCAGGCCAGGTGAATAATCCACCAATTCCCCTTATGATCCTGAAAGATATCACCGTGCCCGGAACACCTGACTTCCATGCTTGTATCATGTGCATTCGTCAAGATAGGATTGAAAACTTACGCCAGCTTTGTTCAACAACTTTGCAAACGCAATGGCGATCTTCTG
>CALLQJ010000390.1 GCA_938014865.1 uncultured Fastidiosipila sp. | reverse complement strand
ATTCGGATGATCCGGCACGTCGGGCACGCTCTTAAAGGGGCAGTCCTTGTAAAGGGCGATGTCTTCTTCTTTGTGCTGATCGGCCTCCCAGGGCGAATGCGGGGCTGTGTAATGGACGCTCATGTAGAAGGGTTTGTCTTCTTTTTGCATTTCATCCATGTAGGACATGGCCTTCTCCGTAAAGAGGTCGGTAACATAATCGTTGACGATGCCGATCTCGCCGTTTTCGATGATATCCGGATGGAAATAATAGGCGCCGCCTTTGCCGATGGTATACCAGCGTTCAAAGCCGTGCTGCGGGGACATGGAGTCGCCCAGATGCCACTTGCCGCTCAGGGCCAGGTTATAGCCGTTATCGTGCAGGACATCGCTGTAGCAGCGCATGCCGTCCAGATAGCGGATCGGTTTTTCTTCATCGACATAGCCGCCGTACGGATTTTTGACGCCTTTTTTCTCCATGAGCTCGCGGTCCACGCTGCCCGAACGGATCCAATCGCAGACACCATGATAAGAAGGAATATGCCCCGTTAAAATCGAAGCCCTGGCCGGGGAACAGACCGGTGAGGCGCAGAAGAAATTTTCAAAGCGCCGGCCTTCGCGGGCCAGGCGGTCCAGATTGGGCGTTTGAATTTCGTCGTTGCCGGCGCAGCCCATCGCCCAGGGCCCCTGATCGTCGGTCAAAATAAACAGTACATTCATCTTTTTCTTTTTTGCCATTGTTACTCTCCTGAAAAAAGGGAGGGCACCGACCGGGTGCCCTCATCTTCTTGCTGTTCAAGACGCGCAGCTCGTCGGCTTTTTACTTAGCATCTACTTTTTCCTGAAGATCTGCAAGTACTTCGTCGCCGCCCTGTTCACGCCGGTCTTGATGGGATCAAGCTGTGATTTGTTACATTTGGGCAATCTGCCATATAGTGCGAAATATTCTCACATCAGTTATACTTACTTTTACCAAGGAAAGTGTGAAGAAAGGCCTTATTATGTGTCCTTTGCATAACGAAAGCGTAAATGGAAATACGGTGCTGACAGATGATTTCGTCGCTGAAATGCCGGCGGACGAAGGTTCTTATGCCGGAGAAAATGCCCCGGGCCGTTCCCTGCCGTTTTGCCGTTTCACCTTCAGTGCAAGTGCGGATTTCATAAGCCACGGTCTGCTGCACAGAACACTGCGCAATCTGCGGATTATCCTGCCGCTTCTGGCCGCCGCTTCTTTATTTTTGTTTTTTAGCGATCTGCCGCACAAATACATCTGGTTAATCTTTATTGTCTGCGCGGCGGGCGGGCTTTTTTCGCAGTTGTTTTTGATGGTGTTAAGGGCGCCCAGAAGGCGTGAACTGCCTTCGGTGACGCTGAGCTTCTATCCCGAGATTTTTGAATTGGATCTGCCGGCAGCACTCGCCGACGAAATTGCGCCCGACTATAATTTTGCCGAGCAAGGGGATGGGCCTGCCGATGAAGAGGCGGAGCTTTTCTTTAAAGGAAGCCGGCTCTTTGTCAGACTCCCGCTCGATAATCTGCTCGATCAGGCCTATCTGACCGAAAAGCGTGCGACGCTGATCACCTTTGACATCGACTTTGCCGGCCGTCTTCTGAAACTCATTATTCCGGATGCTGCTTTAGACCGGGAAAGCCGCAGCGAACTCGAAACAGAAGTCTTCAACCGGGCCGGGCGCTCGCTTCGGGCCGTCCGGGAATAAGCTGCCGGAAGCTCTTCCGGGAAAGGGCTGCCGCCTGATCACCCGGATCTTCTGAGGCTCTGCCGCTCCCCCTCTTAAACATCCTATGAAACAGCCAACGACCCGACAGCTTCCTGCCGGGTCGTTTTTTTGAGCCTTTCAGAAAATGCATACTCTGATCAGACTTCCGCCTGAGCCGGGACCTTTACTCAGCTGCAGCTTTCATCATTCAGAAGGGCAATCAATTCATTAAGATTTTCTTCCGAAAAACGTTGCAGGTAGCCGCGCAGATTGCGCAGCGGCTTATCCTTCTCCTGCGCATAGAAGCGGCGCTCGTTTTCCTCACGGTTCAAGCCGTTAAAGCCGCACATGTAGTCGATAAAAAGCGCCAGGCGCAGCGGGCAATTTTCCAGATCGCCCATGCAAGTGTTTTTTGTCACGACGCGCTGCCGCTTAAAGCCGGCCTTGAGCCGGACCGTTTCTGAGACGATGACCAGTATTT
>CALLQJ010000389.1 GCA_938014865.1 uncultured Fastidiosipila sp. | reverse complement strand
ACTATGCGCTGAATGATCAGGAATACAAGCGGCACGATTCGGATTCCCGAGTGAGCGAACGGGCCGCCCGGGAGATTTACCTCAAGGCCTTTGAGATCGCGGTCCGTTCCGGTGAGGTCAAAAGCATTATGTCCGGCTACAATCCGATTAACGGGCGGCAGTGTGCTTCGAATTATGCGCTCAATACCGTAATCCTCAGGGAAGACTGGGGCTACGACGGCATTGTCATGAGCGACTGGTGGGCCGGCATGAACAAGGAAGACTACGGAGCGAAGAGCCGGGAAGATATTGCCGCCATGATCCGGGCGCAGAATGATCTGTACATGGTGATCAACGATGCCGAGCAGATTGCCTTCATGGATAAAATCCGGGCCGAGCAGGCCGAAGGCGTTTTCGGCCGGGCGGAACTTTTGCGCAACGCAAAAAATATCTGCCGCTTTGTCCGCCGCTATGCGGAAGATGAGGAAGCGGGCGGGGTAAAGGTTTTGCACGAACCGGAAATCCGCCGGGAGCAGGAAAGCCTGATTGATCTCGGAAAAATCGGGAAGCGGACGCCGATCGATTTTTCGGGCGTGTCAAGCGAGCGCGGACAGCGGGTGCTGATCTCTTTTCAGACCTCTGCCTTGGGTTTTTACGAGCTGCGGCTTCTCCTCTCCTCTGAGGGACCGGAACTGGCGCAGATGAATATTATTATCAAGAACAATAAGGTGCCGATCCGGACGCTTTCGATGCGCGGCACGACAGAGAAACACGAAGAGATTGTGCCCTTGGATCTTTGTATTTATCCGGATGTTGTCCTCGAACTGATCTTTGCGGAAAGCGGGATCACCCTCCATGAAGGCGAGCTCATTTTCCGGAAAGCCGGGGAAAAATAAAACGGAAGAGGGCCGGTCAAAAAATGAAGACCGGGACGGCCGGACCCCGTGACGAGACTTTTTAATTACTTTAATCACTGAGAAAAGAAAGAGAGAAAGCATGGACTATCAAAAACGAATGGACGCGCGCGATCAGCGCTGCAAGGATTTTCTGCAGGACCGTTTCGGCATGTTTATTCATTGGGGGCTTTACGCCATTCCCGCAAAAGGCGAGTGGCTGATGAACAATGAAGAAATTCCCCGCAGCCGTTACGAGAAGTATGCCGAAGAGTGGAATCCCGTGCGCTTTGATGCAAAAAAATGGGCAGCGGCAGCAAAGGCCGCCGGGATGAAGTACGCGATTTTAACGACGAAGCATCATGACGGCTTCTGCCTTTTTGACAGCAAGGAAACAGATTACACCTCGATGCATACGCCTTTCGGACGTGATATCGTCAAAGAATTTGTCGAAGCCTTCCGTGCAGAAGGACTGAAGGTGGGCTTTTATTACTCGCTTCTGGACTGGCATCATCCCGATTTCCCGGTGAAAGGGGATGCGCATCACCCCGAGCGCAATCAGGAAAATCCGCCGGAAGGAAATTTTCCGGCCTACCTCGATTACATGCACGCCCAGGTGCGGGAACTGATGACGAATTACGGCAAAATCGATATCCTCTGGTTTGATTTTTCTTATGAGGACAAGATCGGCGATGCCTGGCGCGGCACGGAGCTGGTCCGCATGGTGCGGGAGCTGCAGCCGGATATTATTCTGAATAACCGCCTGGAAGGCAGCGGCAGTGCCTACAGTTCCCTGATTACGGATGAGCCGGGAGAACTGGCGGGTGACTTTGCCTGTCCCGAGATGATGATTCCGCCCGACGGCCTGACGACGCCTTCCGGCCGGCAGGTGCCCTGGGAAGTCTGCGTGACTTTGAATAATCACTGGGCCTATGCCCCTCTGGATTACGATTACAAGAGCGCTGCGCAAATCATCCGGAAGCTGGCGGAGTGCTGCAGCAAAAACGGCAATCTGCTCTTGAATATCGGCCCGAACGCCAAGGGCGAGATTCCGGCCGAACAGCTGAAGATCTTAGAGGCGATCGGGGACTGGATGACGCGTAACGGCGAAAGCATTTACGGCTGCAAGGCGGCGGATCTTCCGAAACCGGAGTGGGGGCGTTTTACCGCCAAAGGGGACAAGCTTTATGCACATATCTTTGATAAGCCTTTAGGCGCCATTCCGCTTCCGGGGCTCAAGGGGAAAGTCGAAGCGGCCAGAAGACTTTGTGACGGCTCCGAGATGACGATCGAGACCCCGTGGGGCCTCAGCATTTTCCCGGATTATGAATTTATTAATTACGGTCATGCCGAATCCACGTACCGCATCGGGGATCCGATCGACGAAGTGATTGAGCTGCGGCTCAAAAAAGCGTAAAAAATCCTGCCGGGTCCCGGATTCGCCTTCCGATCGGCCCGGCAAGACTTAAATATTTCTTAATTTTCCGTAAAACAGAAGTAACTGGCCGTCTCGGGCCTCTGTATTTTTCCCTTTTCGGCCCTTTTTGCTATAATGAGTAACTGTGCTCATGAAGGGCGCAGATCATCAAAAAAGATGATCAGGTTCCGAAGAACCACAACAAAATATTCAGATATTTTTGGAGGAAGTTTATGGAACGAAAGCGCCTTCGTCAGCTGACGCTGACTGCAATTATGATCGCCTTCGGCGTTGTATTGCCGATCTTATTTCACAGTATTCCCAAAGCAGGTATGATTTTTTGCCCGATGCATTTGCCGGTCCTCTTGTGCGGCCTCTTATGCGGCCCCTGGTTCGGCTTGGCAGGCGGTTTACTGACCCCGCTGCTCTCGTCTTTGATCACGGGCATGCCGCCGGCAGGTCCGGTTGTCTACTCGATGATTATTGAACTCGGTGTCTACGGCCTGATCGCGGGCTTGATCTTCAAGTATGTCCGCACCAAGAGCCTCGTCGCCGATATCTACATTGCGCTGGTCGTAGCGATGCTCGCCGGCCGGATCGTCAATGGTCTGGTCCATGCCCTTATTTTCACGGGCGGAGGGGACTACAGCTTCAGTGTCTGGCTGACCTCGTCCTTTGTGACCTGCCTCCCCGGCATCATTTTGCATCTTATCTTTGTACCGCTTCTTTACGGTATTCTGCGTAAGGCAAAACTGATTCCCGAGCGTGAGCCGAAGGAAAAGAAGACGGAAGCGTAAAGAATACGCGGATACGATGCCAGGAAGGTATCGCCGCAGCAGATAAAGTGCGTTTTGCCGCGCTTTTATGAAAAGAATATAAGATAGCAAGGACAGCTGTGCTTTTCTCGGAGAGAAGGTGCAGCTGTTTGCGTTATACTGAACAGTACTACGAATAAAAGAGGACGCGTATGAAACGAATTTTAGTGATTGACGGAATGGGCGGCGGGATCGGCCGCAGTCTGACGGCAGCGATCAAGGAACGCTTTAAGGATGTGGAAGTGATTGCCTGCGGGACGAATGCGCTGGCGACACAAGCCATGCTGAAAGCCGGGGCGGATATTGCCGTCACGGGGGACAGTGCGATCGCCTTTCAGGTGAAGCGGGCGGATGCAATCTGCGGTTCGTTCGGCATCGTCGTGCCCCATGCCATGCACGGTGAGCTTTCGCCTATGGTGGCGGAGACCGTAGCCGGGCAGGAGGTGCCCAAGTTTCTCCTGCCTCTGCATAAATGCCATATCCGCATAGCAGCTCCCGAAACGGATTCGCTCGCGGAGTCTTTGGATATTCTCTTAGAACAGCTCGGCGCTTATCTTCAGGAAGGATAACACTATGAAATTAGGATTTTTCGGATTCGGCAATATGGCGCAAGCCATGCTCAAAGGCCTTTTGTTAACAAAAGCCCTCTCTCCGGAGGAGATCGGGGCGACGGCTCTGCACAAGGATAAACTCCGGAAGAACTGCGAAGCCTTCGGCATCAAGGCCTATGACGAGGCGGCCGCACTGGCGGAGGATTCGGAGGTTTTCGTCATTGCCGTTAAACCTTATCAGCTCGACGAACTGCTGCCGCCTCTGCTGCCGCAGCTCAAGGATAAATGCATCATCAATGTGGCAGCCGGCAAAACTTTCCGGGATATCGAAGCCCTGCTCCCCGGCACCCGCCATATCAGCACGGGGCCGAATCTGGCCATGGCCGTCGGCGAAGGCATCATGGCCTTGGAAAACAAGCACAGCCTTCAGGAAGACGATCTGCACTTTATCCGCGAAACTTTCGGCAAAAGCGCTCTCCTGGAATTTGTCGATACGGATCTTCTCGGCATCAGCGGCAGCCTCAGCGGCTGCGGCCCGGCGTTTACGGCCATGTATGCCGAAGCCCTCGCCGATGCCGGCGTGAAACACGGTCTGAAACGCGATGCGGCAAAACGCCTGACCGCCCAGATGCTTTTAGGTTCGGCAAAATTATTGCAGGGAACATATGAGCCTTCGGAACTCAAAGACAAGGTCTGTTCACCGGGCGGCACAACCATCCGGGGCGTCTCGGCTCTGGAAAAGGCGGCTTTCCGCGGCGCTGTGATCGGGGCGCTGGATGCAGTAGAGGGGTAAGTTGCATTCGCGCCTCGTTTGTCCTCGCCAAGCTGAGGGCATAGGCGGCCCTCAGC
>CALLQJ010000388.1 GCA_938014865.1 uncultured Fastidiosipila sp. | reverse complement strand
TGGCCTTTCTCGGCAAGCATCTCGGGCATTGGGATTTTCCCGTCACCTTGCCCATGCTGGCCTGTGCGACGGCCTGGGTCATGGTCCGGGGCATTCTCCGGAACCGCCGAAATCTGGCCCGGACGGTTTTGCAGCAGAGCATTTTCATCAGCATTACGGTCTGCCTGATCGACCTTCTGATCGGCTGGCAGGGCTGGTCCTTGAGCATTGCCCTGCCGATCATAAACGCCTGCGCTTTGGCTGCGGGACATATCGCGCTCCTGGTTTCGCGGCGGGCCCTGGAAGAAGGGCTTTTGTTCATGCTGACCATAGCGGTTCTGGGCCTGGTCCCGCTCATTTTTTCCCTCAGCGGCCTGGCAGATCCGGCCTGGCCCGGCATTACGGCGGCCGTCTTTTCCGGGCTTTCGTTCCTCATGACCGCTGTTTTAAGGCGGAAGCTGCTGAAGGAGGAGTGGGGCCGAAACTGGCATCTTTGAGTTTTTTCCTCTTTTAAATCCAGCGTCCGAATTTGCGGATGTAGACCTGCTTTACGAGCTGTACGGCCAGGGAATAGCCGAGCGTCAGCAGCAGCAGCCAAGGCAGGTAGGATAAAGGCAAGGGCATCAGGTCGATGGAAACGGCGATCGGGGTAAAGGCGATCAGCAGGGCCGTGATGAAGACCAGGACCGTCGATAAGCTCAGGACGGCTGCGGGTTTGCTTTCGATGAAGGGGATCTTGGCAGTCCGGATCATATGGATAACCGCTACCTGGGAGATGGTGCCGAAGACAAACCAGCCCGCCTGAAAGAGCGGCGCAAGGGCCGGGGTATTGGCTTTGACGATAAACCACAGGACCAGGAAGCAGAGGATGTCAAAGACTGAACTCAGGGGACCCATGACGGCCATAAAATACTTTATGGAGCGCGTGTTCCAGCGCTGAGGCTGCGCTGTAAATTCCGGATCCACGTAGTCAAAGGCCATTCCCATCTGGGCAAAGTCATTTAAGAGATTCTGCGTCAGGATGTGCACCGGAAGCATCGGAAGGAAGGGCAGGAAGATCGAGGCAATGAGGACGGAAATCATATTGCCGAAATTGCCGGAAGCCGCCATCTTAATGTATTTCATGATATTGCCGAAGGTCCGCCGTCCGGCGAGCACGCCTTCTTCGAGAACCATCAGGTCTTTTTCCAAAAGAATAATATCGGCGGTTTCTTTGGCGATATCCACCGCACTGTCTACGGAAATGCCGACATCGGCCTCGCGCATCGCCGGCGTATCATTGATGCCGTCGCCCATATAGCCG
>CALLQJ010000387.1 GCA_938014865.1 uncultured Fastidiosipila sp. | reverse complement strand
TTCCGATCTTAGGGTTTGTAGGTACTGCTGTTAATCTCGATCGCCATGACGAATAATCTCCTTTGTATCTAACTCTAATAATTATAGGCCAAAGGCGAGTACGCTTTCAACTCATCCCGTCCTGCCCGCCCGCTGTTCTCAGCGTACGAGGGTAGAACGTTCGAGCTCTCCGCAGGCCATGCGGAGGATGTTTTTCGGATCTTCCAGATTGAATACGGCGATGTCAATGGTATTGTCCCGGCATAAAGCTGCGGCCGTCGCATCCATCACCTGCAGGTTTTTCTGCAGCACTTCGTTGTGCGTCACTTCGCTGAGCAGCACCGCGTCATCATACTTTCTCGGATCTTTATCATAAACACCGTCAACATTGGTCGCCTTAAAAATGACATCCGCATTAATTTCCGCAGCCCGCAAAGCTGCCGTCGTATCCGTAGAAAAATACGGATTGCCGATGCCGCAGGCAAATAAAACAATTCTCCCCTTTTCCAAATGGCGCAAAGCCCTCTTGCGGATATAGGTTTCGGCAATTTCACGCATTTCGATGGCACTCATCACCCGCGTCGTGTAGCCGAGCTGTTCAATCGCATCCGATAAACAGAGGCAGTTCATGCAGGTCGCCAGCATGCCCATATGGTCGGCCGTCACCCGGTCCATGCCCGCCGATGTTCTGCCGCGCCAGAAATTTCCGCCGCCGACAACAATGGCCACATCCACACCGAGATCATGCAGTTCGGTAATGGCTTCGGCAATTTCATTGACGGTATCGCCGTCAATGCCGGATTTTTTCCCGCCGGCCATCACCTCGCCTGAAAGCTTCAATAGTATTCTCTGATAGATTGCTTTTGCCATGCTTACCTCCCAAGATGCATAGGATTTATTTACATTTTAACAATACCGTCTGAATTGTATAGCACGATTTCCGGCGATCCGGCCGGGCTTTTGTCGACAAAAGCCCGGAAAGGCCTAAAAAAAGGTGTCCCGCAGAAACGGAACACCTCATGTCTTTTAAACGGATCATCACTTCAGCTGCTTCATGACTTCAGCGGCGAAGTCTTCTTCTTTTTTCTCGAGCCCCTCGCCCATTTCGTAGCGGGTGAAGCGGCGGACGCTGATGTTTTCGCCGATTTCGGCAATCTTTTCTTTCAGCAGCGTGCCGACGGTCTTGTCCTCATCCTTGATGAAGTCCTGTTCAAGCAGGCAGTTTTCTTCATAGAATTTACGGATTCTGCCGTCGACGATGCGGTCGATCACCTTTTCCGGCTTGCCTTCATTAAGCGCCTCG
>CALLQJ010000386.1 GCA_938014865.1 uncultured Fastidiosipila sp. | reverse complement strand
AAGATGGAGAAACCGGTATTACGAGAACTTTTAAAGCAGGAGCGGGATAATTTAGATCCTGATTTGATCGCCCGCTGGAATCGAGAAATTCATGATCAATTTTGGCAGCTGCCCCAGTATCGGGAAGCTGAGCTGATCATGGTTTATCTTTCCTTTGGCAGTGAGGTAGATACCTGGTCTCTGCTCGACCAGGCATGGGCTGACGGTAAGCGGACCGCAGTGCCGAAGGTGCGGCGGTATCCTAAGGAAATGATTGCTGTGGAAATTTCCGGCAGGGAAGATTTAGAACCAAGTTTTTGGGGGATTTATGAACCTGTAAGTGATGCCGAACTTGACCCAAAGCAGATCGATTTAATTGTAGTGCCTGGATTGGCTTTCAATCGCCAAGGATACCGCATCGGCTACGGCGGCGGCTATTACGACCGCTATCTCAGACGCCATCCGGCCGATCGTGTCCTCATTGCCCCCTGCCGGGCGATACAATTCAGCGACAAGGACCTGCCATTCTCGGAACGCGACGTGCCGGTCGACCTGCTGGCAACGGCCGAGGGAATCCGATGCAGCAATAAGAAATTAAAACTCAATGCGGCCCAGAACGCCATGCTGCTGAAAGACTGAGCAGGCTTAATCTTCAGGCGCTGCTTCTTTGCGCATCCGCTCCAGCAGACGAATGCTGCGGGCGATGTCTTCCGGTTCGGTTTTATTTTCCGGCAGGGACTCTCCGCTCAGCACCTTATGCATCCAGTCCCAGCGATAGCCGTAGCCGTGTTTATTGTAGGTTCTTTCTTCCGTGAAATGATGCCCGTCTTTTTCCGTCGAAAGACTGACGATCGAATATTCCCCTAACATGCTCGGCGTGCTGTGGAGGCGCCGGATGACATTGCCGTTTTCAAAATGCAGCTGCAGCAGATTCTGATAAGGCTGGGCGTCGCCGACGGCCAGAGAAGCATAAATACTGCCGAGCGTGCCGTCTTCATGGCTCATGCACATCATGGCATTGTCGGCGGTCGGCCGCTTCGTAAAGACCCGCGACTGGATCACATCCATCGTTTTGATATCATCCGGAATAAAGGTCGTCAGATCGTCCATGCAGTAGACCCCTAAACGCAGCAGAGGCGCAGCCGGAGCCAGTTTCGGATCATCGTACCAGCTGCCGTCGGGCTTTTCGCGGTAGCTCGCCCAGTTTGAGGCTTCATAGGCTACCAGGCGGCCGAGTTCGTATTTTTCCTGCCATTCATGAATGCAGGCGATGTCATCGGCCGGAACCGGCGGCGGCGAGTTGCTGAACAAAGGAATGCCCATCTTTTCCGCACGCTTCAGAACGCGCAGGGCCTCGTCGGCATCGGTTTCAAAAGGCTTGGTGGTCATAATGGCTTTGCCGGCATCGAGAATCTGATCGATCAGCTTGGCCCGGCCGTTCGGTCCGGTCAAAAGCACGATCAGATCGATCTCCTCATTGTCCAGAAGATCCTGCATATCCGTCGTATAGGGGGCATCGAACATCTTGCCGACTTTTTCGGCCAGTTCGGCATCCAGATCACAGACGGCGGCCAGCTCAAAATAAGGCTCCCCGACACCTTGTATGATTTCTTCTTCGATCAGCCAGCGGCCGAAGCCTAATCCGACCACTCCGATTTTATAACGTTCCATAGTTTGAATTCTTTCACTCCTTAAACTTTTTGTTTTTTGTACAATTCTTTTCTTTTTCGTTTTTGTGTGACCGTTTGCCTGATCTCGCAGTCCGCCCGTCAGCGTGCGTCACGTTCCGTTGCCCGGTCGGCCGCATCTCTCAGATAAAGGGCCGCCTCGCTCGCCCGGAACGAAGCCTCGGCGATTTTTCTGTCCTCGCCGGCCGCCGTCAGGCGCAGAAATTCCGTAAAAGGGTTCAGGGCGTTTTCAAGCGGCAGCAAACGCTTAGGCGCCTTTTCATCTTCCAGCCAAACCTTGCCGTCCCGGCTTTCCAGCGTACCCTTTGTCCCGACTAAACGCAGGCGGTCATCATCGTGCCGCGAGGCAGCGGCAGGACGCAGGTAGTCCACGCTGACCGTGGCAAAAACTTCATTTTCCAATTCCATCAGACAGACTGCCGAACGCTCCATATCGCCCATGCCCCGGTTATAACGCCGGCTGTGCCGGGCACTGCCGCCTTTGAAACGGCCGCCGAATGCCAGGACCCAGTCTACGGCATGGATCCCGACCCAGGGAATGAGCCCGGTAAAAAGTGCCCGCTCCCGGAAAAAATCGGGTCTTTGCCCTAATTTATAGCTTTTCTGCGCCCGGATCAGGCGAAGCTCGCCTATTGCCCCTGTTTCAAAGCACTTTTTCATGCTTAAAAACCAGGGGGTATAACGCAGGGTCAGCATGGCCCCGAGGGGGCGTTCCGCCTTGCGGTACAAGGCCTCAAGCGCTTGAAGTTCCTCCGCCTCAGCGGCCAGCGGTTTTTCGCTGTAGACGGCAATAACATAAAGAGAGTTTTTACAGCACTTTGGCTTTAATGGCCGCTCTGGCGTTAA
>CALLQJ010000385.1 GCA_938014865.1 uncultured Fastidiosipila sp. | reverse complement strand
AGTCCCGTTTCGGAAAACAGGAACGAGGCTGCCGTCCTCCTTTTCCCCGTCGATCTCAAGATCGGCCGTGCCGATCATGAAGTCCGTATGAATCATGGAATCGTTGATTCCCGCGGCCTTGAGTTCCTCGGGGCTGTGCGCGCTGCCCTCTTTCAGCAGGTTCGTGAAGCCGCGCCCCAAGGCCAGATGGCAGCAGGCATTCTCGTCGTAAAGCGTATTGCGGAACAAAAGCCCGGTCTGATTGATCGGCGAATCAAAGGGCACCAGGGCGACCTCGCCGAGGCGTGAGGCGCCTTCATCGATCGTAATCATATGGTCCAGGATCTCCTGCCCGTTTTCGGCTTTCCAGCGGACGGCCCGGCCGTTTTCAAATTCAATTTCAAAATTTTCAACGATGCGTCCGTGATGCGAAAGCGGCTTCGAGGCTACGACCTTGCCCGAAGCGCCTTCGGGATAAGGTGTGGTAAAGACTTCTTCGGTCGGAATATTCGGCTGGAAGCGCACCTTGTTGTCTTCCGTGCCTTCGTCGCCGCCGGCCCAGAGCAGCTTCGGATTCAGGGGCACCGTAAAGTCCGTGCCGTTCGAGGCTTTATAATGCAGCTTTACAAAAGCTTGTGCATTGAGCCATTCCGTATGGCGTCTGAAGCTTTCGTTATGACGCGCCCAGGTCTTGAGCGGATCTTCGTCTTCGCTGATGCGGCTCGTTTTGAAAATCGCCAGCCACAGCGCCCGGACGGCCTCTTTTTCGGGCAGATCGGGGAAAACGGTCTTGGCCCAGGCGGCGGAGGGGGCGCCGGCAATGATCCACTGATATTTATTATCCGATTTATCCCGGTACGGCTTGACGACCGGATAGCGGCGTTTCTGTACTTCGCTGAGTTTGGCGGGGTCTAAATCTTTCAGGCCCTCGGGATCTGCGGAGGTGATGTGAATCTGCGCGGGCAGGGTCTCGGTCTCATAGGCCAGTTTTTCTACTTCCCACTTTTTCATCTCGCCCAGGGTATCCACGTCCTCATACTGATAGGCCAGTTTCGTTAAGTCCTGGTCCTGCCAGTCGACCTGTACCGATTTTGCGCCTGCTTCATAGGCCTCTTTGACCAGCAGGCGGGCAAAGGGATAAAGCTCGGTGCTGATCGAAAGCTTGACCTCCTGTCCTTTCTGCACATTGGCGCCGGCTCTCACCACCAGCCGGACGTACTGCTGCAAAAGGCGCTCAAAGCGCTCTTCGGAAATCGTTTCTTCTTCTTTTTCTGCCATATTTGCCTCCTTGGAAATTAACGCTTTGTTCAGGGACAAAGCGTATAATTATGCTAATCTATTCTAACAGTCTATCAGTCTTTGAAACGGGCGTCTTTCTTACGTGATACAAGCGAGGTGTTTATGAGCGAGGAGAAGGCAAAGAAACTTCACGCCGTGGCGGTGTACTGCGGCTCGTCCGCCGGCAGGCGGCCGGATTATGCCGAAGAGGCGGCCGCCTTGGGGCGCCTTTTGGCGGAAAAGGGGATCCGGCTGATTTACGGCGGCGGCAAAAGGGGCCTGATGGGCGCTTTGGCCCAAAGCGCCATGGCGGCGGGCGGTGAAGTGATCGGCGTTATCCCGGCATTCATGACGGCGCTCGAATGGGGGAACCACGACATTACGGCGTTAATCGAAGTGCAAAGCATGGCGGAGCGCAAGCAGAAAATGTTTGAGCTGGCCGATGCCGTCATCGCGCTGCCCGGCGGCGTGGGGACCTTGGAGGAGTTTTCGGAAATCCTCTCGGCGAGCCAGCTGCTTTTGCACCGCAAGGCCGTCGGCTTTCTTAATACGGACGGTTATTACGATCTTTTTTTCCGCTTTATCCGGCACATGACGGAAGAGGGCTTTTGTCCGGAGAGGACGGCGGAGCTCTGGATGAGTGCCGAGCGCCCTGAGGAGCTTCTGAGAAAACTGGCAGGATTTCATCACCACGGGCGCGCTAAGACGCTAAATTAAAGGTTTGTTTACGGAATATCAAATCAAGTCGGGAAGTCTGATGCTACTATAAATGTAACTTTACACCCGAGAAGGCGTCTGCCTTCTTATTCTGTTTTTTATTTTAAGAAAGGAAGTTTGGAGGGGAATGGCACGTTATTGCTTTTATTGCGGACGGGCGCTGGCAGAGGGAGAACGCTGCAGCTGCCGCACGGCCCGCAGCTCGAACTTCCGGCCGGAATTCCATGATAAAACGAAAGCGGACGCTGAGCGTTCCGTAAAAAGTGAAACGACTGCCCGCACGGCAGGTGCGGATCAGAAGGCTCAAGAGGAGCCGCAGGATAGAAAGAGAAAACGCAGCTTCAGAGAGCGTTTTGCCGCCCGGCGGGCCCGCCGGGTCAATGAGCGGCAGGCGCGGAAGACGAGGCGGAAAAAGGAACGCGGCCGGAAGCGGGAAAAGAATTTTTCAACGCGGGGGGCCCTGAGTTTCCTGCACAATCTTTTTACCCGACCGACGGAGGTTAATGCGTCGGCATAGCATGCGACGCGGTTTCATTGTATTATTACCTATCTGTTGTCGGCGCTGGTGTTTTCTCTATTGATTCTGACCTTTGTGCGTTTCAGCAATCTGACCCGGATTACTTTGCTGCGGCAGCTGCAGCTGAATAATGACCTGCTCTGGGAAAGTGCGGGCATGGCGATGCTGCGGGGCTTTTTGGCGGCTTTGATTCTGGCCGCGCTGAGGGTCTTGATCTCGCGGCTGGTGTTTCGTTTTGTCGGAAGGCAAAGGATTTTAATGCAGGATCTGTGCCGGGCTTTTCTTCCCGGGACTTACTACGGTATATTATTGATGCTGATTTCGCTGATTTTTGTCAGCGGAACGGGGCTGCAGTCGCTGGTGATGCTCTTGTGTGCCTATGCGCTGCGGGTCATGATTGATACTTGGAGCCTGAAGGATACGGTGCAGCTGAGTACGGACCGTCTGCTGGTGCAGTCGGCGGTGATTCATTTCCTGCTCTTTATTTCTTTGGCTTTCCTGCTGAATTTTGTGGTGCCGAGCCTGAGCCGGATGAATCCGGAGCCGCAGAATCCGAATGAATTTTCACCGAATCTTGAATACAGTGAGGTTTATAAGCTCTGATGACGAAATTTCACCGCGAGTTATTGGAATGTAATTATTGTCTGAATGAAGAAAATGTCCCGGTCTGGGATGTTGTGGATGCGGAAGAGGATCCGGATCTGGTGGAGAAAATCCTTTTGAAGGAGCTGCAGACCTTTGTCTGTTCGAACTGCCAGAGAAGCTATGTGATTCCGCGCCCTTTTCTGCTGATCGACCGTCCTAATAAAAGCTTGATTTATTTTGAGGGGCGGGAGAAGGAAAAGATGCCGGAAAGCGTGCCGCGTCAGGAGGACGGAAGTCTCCTGCCCGAGCTGGAGGAAAAGCTGCCGCATGATTTCGGCTTTCCGACGGAGGATTTCAGCCTGCGTCTGGTCTCGGATTATAATGCGCTGATCGAGAAGATTCATATTGAGCGGGCGGGGCTTTCGGACCGTTTGCTGGAGGTGCTGAAGCTGGCCATGCAGACGCGTCTTCTGGATGATGACCGGCAGGAATTTATTAAGGAGAAGGAGCGGGCACGCGAGGAGGCGACGGCGAATCCGGCGGATGAGGAGGCGGCGGCTTTGCATGCCGAGCTCAAGGACCTGGCTTTTGATCCGCTGAAGGCAATGGAAGAATCGTCTTTGCTCTTTTTGGGCAAGGAGGGGCAAAGGCTTTTGTTCCAGCGTTACAGTCCTTATACGGGCTGGCGGCAGCTGGAGCTTCAGGGAAAGGCGTACGATCAGGCGGAAATGCTCTTGTCGAAGCGTCTGCCGGCGGAGGGCCGCTGGGAGAAAATCGACCGCGAATGGGCTAAGATTTTTGCCGTGAAGAGCGGGCGTGAGATCTGAGGAGCGGGGCGCTGATGGCGCTGTGTTTTCTGAGGCACGCTGCCCGGACTGCGTGCCGCGAAGGCAGGGTATCCTCGGCAGAACGATCGAAGGATCCCCCGGACTTTACGATTTTTTAGCTTTCTGAGCTTTCCGGGACAGGCCCGAGTGTTTATTTTTATTATTGCAAAAGCCGCTCAGAAAAAAACGGCTTTTGGATCAGAACGAAGCTTTTAGGAGGCTTCGTTTTTTTTTGGGTTTAATTTTAATTTCTTGCATTAATACGTTCAGATGGACTTAAAAATCAAAGTATAACTCATTTTTTGAAGCCGTTTCTAAGACAAAATCCTGTATAAACTGCTCTAAAACGTTATACTATATCAATATCTTACTTTTTTAAATGTCTTTTTGTTTGTATTGAACAAGTCAGGAGCGATTGTATTAAAAAGAAAGAAACGCCATTAAATAATAAAAAGGATATAAAAGGAAAGCGCTATAAGAGCTTAAGCAAACAATTGATTGTCCCCTTACTCATTGCTCTTACGGTCACTGTTCTTTTGTTTATCTTGTCTTTTTTCCTCAATGCTAGACGTACTATTATGGAAAGAACGATTCGAAGCAGCAACAGAGCACTGGATATTTCTGTACAAAATATTGACTACTATCTCGGTCAAACTGTAGACAGCATCCGCAGTATCTATATAAATCCCGAAACTTTAACTCTGTTAAATGACAAAGATAATAAGCATTTTAACAGAGAAGAATTAAAGCTTATTCAAAATTATTTGACGTCGATTTATTATTCAAATTCTCATGCACAGCAGATCGTTTTAAAAGCCTTTAAAAATGATCAATCATTTTTACTTGTTCCCAAGGATATGCAATTTTCACGAAGCAAGGAAGCGTATGAGAGCGAACAACTTAAAAGTGATCTTCATTTGAGCGACGTGAGGGTTGAAGCGACACATCCTATGCATACTTATAATCATATCATTGGTTTTTCGCATCCTAAAAGCAAAGATAATTTTGTTTTTACAATTTCTGTCCCCATATTTAATCTGCCTGATACACGAATACCGATAGCTCTCTTACTGGTGGACTTTCCCATTGACTTTTTAAATAAAAACTGTGAATTAGCATACGCACAGGGAGAAAGAATGGATATTACAGATAGAAGCGGAAAGATTCTGGCCTCATCTGAAAATGCTTCCGTTAATCATTATGCGCCCTGGCATTCCATAGAGTTCCAACAATTTAATACCTTGTTTATCGGAAATTATAATAATAATCTCGTCCTTAAAAGAGATTTAAATTCACAATACCTGAACTGGACCATTTATATCCAATATCCTATGGCTACGATCTACAAAACTATTTTCAAACAGATGAAACTGCCTTTGATAACAGCAATTTTTGCTTTACTGTTACTAACAGCTTTTAACATCTTTTATATAATGCGTTATACAAAATCCATCGAGAAAATTTCCCATTATATGGACAATTTGATTACAAATAATAAATGGAACGATGAAAACAGTCTTTCAGCAATTGTCGATTATAACGGAAATGATGAAATTAAATTATTAATTGATTCATTTGAGTCAATGATCGAAGAAATTCAAAACTATATTTTGACCCAATACCAATTAGAAATTAATGCGTTGCAAGCGGATATGAGAACCTTACAGATGCAGATTAATCCGCATTTTATCTATAACACCTTACAGAGCTTTGCTACCCAAACATTAAACCAGAAGGATCTAAAGCTTTATAAGCTTATTTCTTCTTTCGGACAGATGCTGCATTATGCGATGGAATTAGATCCGGTTTTAGTCGATCTGAAATCCGATGTATCCTACAGTCTGCGCTATATTGCTCTGCAGGAAATGAGATTTAAATATTCAATTGATACCACAGTGGATATTGAAAAAGGATGCGAAACATTTAAAATACCCAGAATGACCTTACAGCCAATTATTGAAAATTCAATCATTCACGGCAAGCTCTTAGAAAATGATGAATCTGTCATTATTATTACAGCATACAAGAGTGATGATTTTTTATGTTTGGAAGTTCATGATAACGGTTTACCCATTGCCGATAAGAGACGATTAGAAGTCGTAAAAACTTTAGAAAAAGCAAAAGAAAGTTATCCACATACGGATGCTTCGCAATCTATAGGTTTAGTGAATACTTATTGCAGATTATTATTGTATTTCGGATCCGACAGCTCTATGGACATTTATTCAAATAATATGGACGGCACAACTGTATGTATAAAAATAAGAGAAAATACTGATGCCGGTGATCCATAAGAACATTTGCTGTTTTGGGTATTGTACCAGAGAAGTTAAGACGAGGAGTTCAGCATGAAAGTTCTGATAGTTGATGATGAAAAAGATGTTATTAAGGCGATAAAATTTCTGGTAAATTGGGAAGACTATAACATTACCTCTGTATTAGACGCTTCTAATGTCCAGGATGCAAAAACGCTTTTGAACCAGGAACATCCTGAAATTATCATTTTAGATATGAAGCTGGGCGAAGACTCAGGCTTAGAGATAGCGCGTTATATTAATGAAAATGATATCTTTTGCAAAATTATAGCGATCTCCGGATATTCTGATTATGAATATATCAGAGGCATTTTTTTGCAGGGCGGCTTAGATTATCTGCTAAAACCCATAGAACCCGATGCCCTGAATAAAGCAATACAAAAAGCTGTGGAGAGTTATCTCAATGATAAAAAAGAACCGGATCTTGAAGACGATTCTGTTCTCTATCAAGAGATGCTCTTTGCTGAGTTACTACGACAACAAAACAAACGTAACTATTATGAGAAATTAACATCACTTTCTCTCGGCTTTGCAGCTGCAAATAAAGGTATCTTTCTTTATTCAGATTCTCTCACACTGCCTTTCCGCTATACCGAATTCAAAACTTGTTTTAAATCCTCATATGAAGCAATACATAATCATTTAAAAAAGAATCAGAACGGTTTTATCAGTATGATTAAACGTTCAAACGGAAAGTCATTATTTATTTTTCTATATGAAAATTGTCCTGCTAATGACGCATCCGAACTTTATTCTTCATTAAATCAAATCAAATTAGAGTTTGAAAAACTGAGAATAGCAGGAAATTATTCTTTATTCTTCGGCCAAAGTCCCGTTTTCACACTGCCTTATCAAATAGGAGACGGTATCTTTTCTGCAATATATTCTTACTGGGAAAACAGAATAGACGAGCCTCATAAAAATAGTTATTTCACTTCAGAAAAATTAATAAATTCTGAAAAACTATCATCGGATAACAGATTCCGCAAGGGTACTGTAATGAAAGCAAACAAAGATTTAGATGATGCACTTTACAGCGATATATTAACAGGCGGAAGAGAAAAGATTAAGGAGGATGCTCATCAATGGGTAAAATTTTGCGAAGATAAAACCCATTGCAATCTTGACAGCTTACAGAAAAATTTGGCTCATTTCTATAACTTAATGACACATTGGAAAAGTCTAATTCAGGGAAAATACAAGGGACTAAAACTAGAAGCTCCATATTCTGTTGATGAAGCATTTTTCATGATCACCCAAGCCGAAAAACCTGATGAGTGTTTTGCCGATATCATCTGCGAAAGTATTATATATTTTCATGAAACTATTTCGAACATTGAAGAGGTAGACCAAGTGATGCTGGCAGTTGCTGAACATATGAAAAGGAATTTTAATAAAAATGTTGATCAGCAGGAATATGCAGACATGTTTCATATGAATAAATTCTCTCTGAGTCGTAAATTTAAAGAGACTTTCGGGATGGGGATGGTCCAATATCTTAATCAGCTGCGGATAAAGCGAGCTAAAGAACTATTACGTTCAACCGATATGAAAATTTTTGGCTCATCACGGAAAGGTGTGGGATCGGTAACGGACCCCGGGAAGAGTAAGATAA
>CALLQJ010000384.1 GCA_938014865.1 uncultured Fastidiosipila sp. | reverse complement strand
TCAGGCGGAAACGCTTGTGCTCATAGTAACGAAGGTAAAGACCGAGCAAGGCCAGAATCACAAAGTAAAGGCAGCTTAAGGAAATAAGCATGGTCCAGTTGATCTGCCCGGTCTGAATCAGATCCAGCTCAAGCAAAGTATTGTAGCTGTCTTCGGTGAGCGTTTCGCCCGCCGCGACGATGCGTGAGCCGGCCGGCAGATAAATGGGATTGGCCCTTACCTGTGCCGCGGCCGCTTCCCTGGCCGCCTTGGTCGCTTCCTGATCGTAGACCATATTCGGCTTGAGGAAAATGCGCAGCACGGACGTAATCCGGTCAAATTCCGTACTGTAATAATCATTGTTCTGGCGAATTTCATTGACCCGCGTCGTAATCGCAACCTGCAGGGAAAAGGATCCCTGATCACCGCCCATAATCACGGCGGCCGCTGAAATCGTATGGGTCTTGAAGGCTTCGTAAACGGAGCGTTCCATGGACAAGACCGCCGCCACATCCGCGGTGTTCAGTTCTAAGCCGTAATCCGCCAGGATGCCGTCGGCCACCTTCTGCGCCGCCGCTTTCACCTGCTCGGGTGCAGGTTCTTTGGCCGGAGGCGTAAGGGGCTCTTCTTTCTTCTTCCCGTCTTTTGTTCCGTAGAGCATTTCGCGCTGTTTTTCCGTGCGTTCAAAAAAGCTGTCCAGACGCTTGAGACACTGCTCTGATATAGAGGCCGAACGGACCATAATATCCTGCACCTGTGAAGCCGCGCTCTGCGCACGCTGTGCCGTCGCCCGTTCGTCAATCACGGCACGGGCCGCAAAAATATCCTCGGGGGCCTTGTCTCCGACCCGGAGATTATAGCGCTCGGGAACGGAAACCTGATAAAGGACAAACAAAACCGCCACCGACATCACGATGACCGCTATGGCACAAACACAAGGCCTTACCCTGCTTTTTTCCGCTGTCTTTCTGTGTACTGCGTTTACTGCCGGACTTAGCGCCGTCCTGTCTCCTGCTGTACTTATCGTACGCTTTGATGATGCGCTGCACCATCGGATTGCGGACCACATCGCGCGCCGTCAGCTCCACAAAGGCCAGATCTTCCACGCCTTTCAGCACCCGTTTCGCTTCCAGAAGCCCGGAACGCTTCGGATGCGGCAGGTCAATCTGCGTCACATCGCCCGTGACCACCACTTTGGAATCAAAGCCCAGCCGCGTCAAAAACATTTTCATCTGTTCGGGCGTTGTGTTCTGTGCCTCATCAAGGATGATAAACGCATTATCCAGCGTCCGTCCGCGCATATAAGCCAGCGGCGACACTTCAATCAGGCCGCGCTCCATATTTTTAAGATACTGCTCCAAACCCATCAGATCCCGCAGGGCATCATACAATGGCCGCATATAAGGATCCACTTTGGTCTGCAGATCTCCGGGCAAAAAGCCCAGCCGCTCACCTGCTTCAACCGCCGGGCGGGTCAGGATAATCCGGTCGACCTCATGCCGGCGGAAAGCCTGTACGGCCAAGGCCAGCGGGATCGTCCGCGAGCCGCTCGCCGGGATCGACGCGGTCTTGCCGGTTCCGGCCGGCCCTATGGCAAACGTAACCGTATTATTCTGCATGGCCTTGACATAATCTTTCTGCCCCTGGGTCTTCGACAAAATCGGCTTGCCTTTGGCATTCAGGCAGATCCAGCCCGGTTTATAGGCCCGAAGTTCCGCCTCGGCCGCGGCCGGCCTCTCCTTGCTGACCGCCAGTTCAGACAAATAAGAAGAAAGCTGGCCGGTAATCGTGACCCCCTCCCGGCTCAGATTCGCCAGTTTCTGAACAATCTCCAGAGCGGAATCAACCGCCTCTTCGTCCGCACCGCTTACGCGAATGCCCGCTTTGTCCGGTTCAATCTCAACGCTCAGGCGGCGTTCGATTTCCCGGGCATTATTATTGGCAGAGCCCATTACATCTTGTATATTTCTGCTGTTTTCTATTCTTACAATCTTATCCACTTAAGATTTAATCATGCTCCTTTTTCTTCTTAAATCATGGGGAAATTATAGCACAGAAGCGCCCTAGTCCGTTGTCTCAAGCAGGTTCTGCCGGTACGCCGGACTGTCTTCGGGAAGCCCCGGAATCTGAACGTCGGGCGGATAGGTGAAATTCAGCACACAGCCCTGCCCCTGGAAACTGCTCCAGAGCTGCTCATTAAACGAGACAAAGTCCTGCAGCTTGGACTGCTCGCCTATGACGCGGACTTCATAGCCTTCCGGATTGGTAATATCCGTCCCGTTCATAATCAGCTTGCTGTGTTCTCCCGACCCCGTTGCGGAAATTTCGGTAAGTGCCACCACTCGCTGCCCGTTGATCGAGATAGCATAAACCCCGGACGCTTTCAGGCTGTTCACCAGAACGATAAGGCTCGCCGGACTCACCTTGGCCTCCTGCGCAGAGGAATCAATGGTAATGATAAGCCCCTGCCCTTTTACGTCCGTCAGCCCGGCAAAGGTCGCCATTCTTTTATATTCCTGTCTGTAAAAACTGATCTGGGCGTCTTCACTGTTGCCTAATTCAATCAGCTGCTGCAGATTCTGATTCAGATCATCGTTTCTTTTCTTCAGCTCCGTATTGGCCAGATCCAGCTGCCGGATCTGATCCTGCAAAGCTTCAACGCTGTTATTGCCGTATATATTAAGATTTTTCAGCTGAATCACGTTTTTCATCTGCAGAGCCAGCAAAAAGCCCAAAATCAGACAGGCGATGCTGAACGCGGCACGCCCTGCCGAACGTCGTTTTCTGCCTTTCGCTTTCATTTTTTCGCCTCCAGTTTCTCTACCTGTGCATTAACATAAGACATATCACGCTGCGCGGCTATCCGCATCTCTTCCAGGCTCTCCGCCGTTATCCGCAGTCCGCGTTCCTTGAAACGCTTATAGCCCTCCGATTCATAGAAATCAGCCAGAACCGCCTCCGGATCGGCCGTACCCGCTTCGATCACAAAGGGGGATGCCTTGTATACTCTGTTGACCAGTACCGACGGGCCCGTACAGATTAAAGGACTCATCGGCGCCAGACGCTCGTCGTTCACGGCGATGGCCGAGACATAATTCCTTTTTAATAAGTCTACAATATATCTTAAATCCGCATCATGAACGATTTGTGTAATCGCCAGCTGTGCATCTTCGCTGCGTTCTTCTTTATCCTGCAGCGTAATCCGGAGCCCCGGCCCCTGATATTCCGTCATGCCGCCCATCACAAGCGCCTCGCGGTACGCTTCAAGCAGGGCCTGATTTTCCGGATTGCTGTAATTGAAATTAAAAAGCATCTCGTCACGGGTCTGATCGAAGCTTTTCTGCAGGCTCTCATTTTCGCTGAGAAGCTTATCATGAAGCCGCGACGCCTCATCGAGTTCTTCCTGATACAGTTCGAGCCGGGCCATCGGTTCAATCCGGGAACGATGGCTGCGGTAAAGCCTTCTGCCGGCCAGGAACAAAACCGAGAAGAGCAGAAAGAAAAAAAGGACCAGCTGAAAAGCACGCCGCCGTTTGCTTTGACGCCGTCTTTCCTCATCGTTCTTTTCTTCTTTCAGACGTCCGGAACTCAGCAGCGCGCCGAGACGATAAATCAGACGCCGTTTGAACTTAAGCATACGTCCCATTAAAGACCCTTTATCCGCCATTTTTCGGGCGCATCGTATTTTTCGGCTTCATCATAATCCAATTGCTTTAAAAGCTTTTTAAAATAATCCGGCAAAGGCGCCTCGAGCCGCAGCTCTTCACCGGTGACAGGATGAATAAAATTCAGCTTTCTTGCATGAAGGCACTGACCGGAGAGTCCGTAACGCGGTCTTTTCCCGGCATAGACGGGATCGCCGACAAGCGGATGCCCCGTATAAAGCATATGCACCCTGATCTGATGCGTTCTGCCGCTTTCCAGACGCAGCTGCAGGTAGCTTGCCCCCTTAAGCTCCGCCAGGACTCTGAAATAGGTTTTAGCCGGCTTGCCGTCCGGCGTACAGGCCATCTTCTGCCGGTCATGTTTGTCCCGGCCGATGGGTGCATCCACGACGCCGGCCTTTTCTGCAAAACAGCCGTGGGCAACGGCATCATAAATTCTTTCAATCCTGCGTTCGGCAAACGCTTCGGCCAGGGCCTTGTGCGTACGGTTATCTTTGGCCGCCAGCAGCAGGCCCGAACTGTCTTTATCCAGCCGATGCACGATCCCCCGGCGCGCTTCGCCGTAAAGGTCCGATAAGTGCTCCCCCTGCCTGTAAAGCAAGGCGTTCACGAGCGTGCCGGAAGGGTGCCCGGGTCCCGGATGCACCACCATTCCCTGCGGCTTGTTGATCACCAGAAGGTAGTCATCTTCATAGACAACATCCAGCTTCACCGCTTCCGGAAGGACCCTGTACTCCTCCTCTTCCGGAAGAAAAAGCGTAACCTTCATCCCGGCTCTGCTCTTCTCCGCCGGCTTAAGCGTTTTCCCGGAGGACAAAACCTTGCCGCTGCTGATCAGCTGCTTGATCTGCGAGCGGGACAGATCGGGCAGCAAGGCACTCAGCGCCTTATCAAGACGGATGCCGTCTTCTTTTAAAAGCACTTCCCGCCGCATCAAATCGGTCTGACCTTATGCTTCTGCTCGACGGCATAGCGCTCTTTAAATTTCGGTTCATAAAAGATCATCAAAAGCAAGAGCAGAATGATGCCGACAACGATCAGGCTGTCCGCCAGATTAAAGGTCGGAAAATGCCGGCTGCCGTAATAAAAGTCCAGAAAGTCCACCACGCCGTGCAAAAACAGGCGGTCAATCAGATTCCCGACCGTTCCGGCCAGAATCAGACTGATCGTAAACGGTATGATAAAAGGCCAGCCGCTCCGGCGTATGAGAAGAATCAAAAACGCAATAGCGGCGACGGCGGATATCGCCGTGAGAACATAAATGCCCCAGCTTTTGTCAGCCAGTAAACTCCAGGCCGCTCCGGTATTAAAGGTATAGCTCAGGTTAAAAAAGCCCGGTATAATTTCGATCGATTCACCGGATCTGAGGCCGTCATGGGCCAGCACCCAATATTTGGACATGCGGTCCAAAGCGACAAGTGCGGCCGCAAAGACGATAAACAAAAAAGCCCTGAGCGGCCGGATCGCCGGTCCTTTTACCTCTGTCTCTGTTTTAATTACCGTTTTCTTCATCTTGATTCCCGTTTCCCTCTCCTGTATCCTGCGGCGGAAAATCCGGAAGCTCCGGCAGTTTTTCCGCATAATCGGCATGTTCTGATGCCGCTTCTTCTTCACGAATTTGAATGCGTTTAATATACCTGCAGCGGCCGTTTCGGTCAATATCCGCGAGGACAGCCGATAAGATCATAGGCCCGTCCGCGAGCCGGTAAGCCGTCGGCAGCTGCTCGGTGAAACGCCGCAGCGAAGCCTCCTTATGCATCCCGATGACCGAATGAAAGGGGCCGGTCATGCCGACATCGCTGATATAGCCGGTTCCGCCCGGAAGAATCCGTTCATCGGCCGTCTGAACATGCGTGTGCGTTCCCAGCACCAGGGCTGCCCGCCCGTCGCAGAAAGCCGCAAAGGCCTGCTTCTCGGCCGTCGCTTCCGCATGAAAATCAATAAGAAGCGGAACAGGCTCTTCTTCTTTTTCCTGTTCGGCCAGAAAGTCTTCGGCAAAGGCAAAAGGCGAAAGATAAGGCCTCATGTAAACCTGCCCCAAAAGGCAGAGCACCCGGAGCTTCATCCCGTCTTTTTCCACGGTAAGACTTGAACGGCCGGGCCAGGCGGCCGGAACATTGCCGGGCCTGAGGATGCGCTCTTCCGACTTGATATGCTTCATCAG
>CALLQJ010000383.1 GCA_938014865.1 uncultured Fastidiosipila sp. | reverse complement strand
TTTTGCAAAAGCTATGTGACGAGGGCATGACGGTTCTCGCAGTCTCCCATGACCCGGACTTTGCGGCCCGCTTTGCCGCGCGCTGCTTCTTCCTTTTTCAGGGCGAAATCGTGGCGGCGGAAGGCCCGCATCGTTTCTTTTCCGATCAGTATTTTTACACGACGGACAGCTGCCGCATTGCCGGCGACTGTCTCCCCTCGGCAATTCTTCCGGAGGAGGTGGCGGCTTTATGGCACGCTTTAAACACAAAGATCTAGCCGCCGGCCTCGTCATGGCCGCCATCGCGCTCACCTTCTTTTTATGGCTTAAGTATTTTCCGGAACAATACTATATTGCCGTCGCGCTTTTGCTGGCGGAAGCGGTGGCGCTCTGGCTGATTTACCTGGAAAAAAGCAAGCCCAAAGCCCGCGAGCTCGCGATTATGGCGGCCCTGAGCGCCCTGGCGGTGGCGGGGCGGGTCTTGTTCTTTTTGCTGCCGCAGATCAAGCCGACGGCGGCGATCGTCTTCTTGAGCGGGCTGGCACTGGGCAAAGCGCCCGGCTTTACGATCGGGCTTTTGTCGATGTTTTTGTCGAATTTTATTTTCGGCCAGAGCATCAACACGCCTTTTCAGATGTTCGGCATGGCTTTGGTGGGCTGGTCGGGGGGCTTTTTCTTTCCGGAAAAAATGCTTAAATCGAGGCCTTTGCAGATGCTGACGGCCTTTTTGGCGGTCTTCTTTTTGTACGGGATCGTGGTGGATACGGGGAGTGTGCTTTTCTTGTATCGCTGGCAGAAAAAAGCGGCGGTGCTGACGACCTATTTGATGGGCATTCCTTTCAACTTGGCTCATGCGCTGTCCTCGGCGGTCTTTTTATTTTTTTTAAGTCCGCTGCTGCTGCCGCAGATGCAGAGGATTTGCCGGAATTATGGTTTATTTGATTACGGAATGATAGAATAAGGAATAAATTATCCGCACCTCACTTTACTTCTCTGGTGAAAGAAAGGAATCTTTCAATGGACGAGCAGCAAATCAAGCAAATGATTGACAAAGTGCGCAACAATATACGCAGCGTGGTGGTCGGCCAGGAGCGGGCCATCGACTTGCTTTTGGTGGCGCTGGTCAGCCGCGGACACGTACTTCTGGAAGACGTTCCGGGCATCGGCAAAACGACCTTAGCCTCCGCCCTGGCGCGTTCTTTGAGCCTGAAATTCAGCCGGATTCAGTTTACGCCGGACGTGATGCCCTCGGATATTACCGGTTTTAATATGTACAATCCGAAGGAGGGCGAATTTCAGTTTCAGCCCGGTGCGGTCATGGCCAATCTGATCCTTGCCGACGAAATCAACCGCTGTTCGCCGAAGACCCAGTCCTCTCTGCTTGAAGCGATGCAGGACCGGCAGGTGACCGTGGACGGGGTGACCTATACCCTCCCGGAACCTTTTATGGTGGTGGCGACGCAGAACTCCGTCGAGCAGATCGGCACTTATCCCCTGCCCGAGGCCCAGCTGGACCGTTTCATGATTAAGTCCAGCCTGCGCTATCCTTCTACAGAAGAAGAAGTCAAAATTTACGCGACCCACGCCGGCCATTCGCCGCTGGAGAATCTGGAGGCGGTGCTGACGCTTGATCAGCTTTTGGATTTGCAGGAAAGTGCTATTGATACCTATGTGGCGCCTTCCCTTTATGAATATGTGGCCCGCATTGCGCAGGAAACGCGCGAGCACGGGCAGGTACAGCTCGGGGTGAGCCCGCGCGGCGCTCTGATGCTGGTACAGGCGGCTAAGGGGCGTGCCCTGATCGAGGGGCGTGACTATGTCATTCCCGATGATATTCAGTATCTGGCGCCCTTCTGCCTGGCGCACCGCTTGATGCTGCACAGTGACAGTGAACTGGCCGGTGCTTCGACGACCGCCGTTATTGAGGAAATCTTACAGCGGACGCCGGTGCCGAAGCAGTCTTAGTCGGGCGGCTTTATGAGCAGGCGATTTCTTTTTTATCTCCTCCTGCTGGGCCTGACCTATGCCCTTTACAGTTACAGCGCCATCTCCCAGCTTCTCTTTTTGCTGGTGGTCATGCTGGCGCTGCCGCTGTGCTCTTTTATTCTTTTATTTATTTCCCGCTACTTTGTGCGGGTCGGCCTCTCGGCCGGGAAAAAACAGGTCTACCGTCTGGAGCCGTTTTCGCTTTTTCTGGACATTGAAAACCGCGGCCCCTTTTTCTTTCCTTTGATCCGCATCGAATTTAATCTGCCGAAAAGCAGCAATGCATTTGAGGCGGAATACGACTGGCAGCGGGGATTGCGGCGTTCGTCTCAGGGCGTGCATTTTTTTAATGAGTACCTGGACATCGCTTATCCGGACGAAGCGGAAGTAAAAGAAGCCGCCGGCGGGAAACAGGCGCCGCCGCGCCCTGCTTTTTCCGACCGGAGAAAAGTGTTTCGCTTTTATCCTTACCCGCATCGGGTGATGATGCGGAAAATTGTGACGGCGGTCCTGCCGCAGAGGAGTACGAGCCATCAGGAGATCCGGCTTTCGGCCCGGCACCGCGGGGTCTATGAAGTGGGGACGGATTCTATTCTCCTGCAGGATCTTTTCGGGTTTTTCTATCTGCCGCTGCCGCGCAGCGTGCATAAAAACAAGGACGGCACTTCCCGTCTGGTCGAGGAAATTGAGGTGCTGCCGAATCCTTACCGCTGGCATTCTCCGCAGGCGGGCAAGCTCAGGGCGCCCGAGCAGGTCTTAATGAACAGCCGGGACCTCAAGGTCAGCAATGAAATTGACACGGTGGCCAAGGTGCGTGAATACCGGCCGGGCGACCGCATTAAACAGATCCACTGGAAATTATCTTCGCGCAGCGATAAATTCCTGGCGCGTGAATTTGAAGACCCCAGACAGGGCGGTATTTTATTCCTCCTCGATCCGAAGCTCCCGGATGACTGCCGGGATCCGATCACCTATGCGGATGAGGTGCCGGAAATCATGGCATCCATCATGCGCATGCTGGCCGTGACGGAGGGGCCTTTGAACCTGATTATGGGAGAAGACTATTATACGGCGCCCGGAGAAGGGGTAGAGCCGCATAATTTCTATCGGGCGATGATGCACTGGAAACCGGTGATCCGGAAGGATGATCCCCGGGCGAAGGATGCCGAGACCCGTTTGGCCTGCCGTCTGACGACGCATCGGCCGGAGCTGGCGGATATTCTGGAAAAGGAAAGCAAACGCCAGCGTTACCGCGCCATTGTGGTGATTACGGCCCGGACAAGCGAGCAGCTGACACAGGTGCTGCGGCGGGCGCAGAAAATCGGCAGCCAGGTGCTTTTGATTTTCCTGCATAACGAAAAGAAGGGCGATCTTGAACAGATGCTGGCGCCTATGGCCCATGCGGATGTGCGCCTCTTCCCCACCCGCCTCGACTGTCTGGTGCCTTATGCGGAAGCCGAAACGGTTTCCGGACCGGCCAAAGAAGAGAGGTCTTCCGATGAGTAAAGAACGCATGCTGCCCAAACTGCGCCGTGAGGCGATCCTGCTGCTCTTTACGCTGATCTATGCCTTCAGCGTGAACCGGATTGCGGCGGATATTCTGCATTTTGATCTTTCCTCGGGCCGGCTTTTTTTGCTCGTCCTCGCGGCAGCCCTTATTTTTGCCGTGATTTTCTTTAATGTTTATACCTGGGTAATTTGTACCGGGCTTTTGGCGGCGGGGGCGCTGCTTGTCTATTTGACGCCGCTGAAGGAAGCGGCGGCCGTAAGCCGGCGGACGGATGCGCTGGCCGTGCATTTTGATCGGATCGGCGATCTGCTCGGACGCTTTTTCAAAGAGGGCTTTTCTTTCTTTAATGAAAGCCTGACGGCAAGTGAAAAAGAAAGCTATCTCTTTTTTGCCGGGCTTTTTGTCGTACTGACGACGTTTCTGACCGTTCTTTTTATTCAGAAGATCCGCTCGTACTGGCTGCCGAGTTTTGTCATGGTTCTGCTTGTGCCGGTGTGCATTAAAAATGCGGGGCCGAAAACGGGTGTTTTCCTGATCCCGATGGCGCTGGTCTGCTTCGGCATGATTTTGTTAAGTTCGGGTCCTCTTCTGAACCTGACGCGGAAGAGGCAGGGGATGAAGCAGCTTCTTGCGGCGGGGCCGCAGCTGGCGCTGGTCTTGCTGCTGGCGGCTTTAGTGGCCGTTTTGAGCGTTCAGAAAATCAGCTATCAGGATCTCTATTCGCCTTACTGGCAGGGCATTACGGACGATCTGATGACCTTGCTGCCGGAGGGGCTGCAGCCGCGGCTGACGGTGACGCCTTTCTCTTTGGGGCGGGACGGCTATTATCCTCTGGAAGATCGTCTGGGCGGTCCGGCGGAGGAGAAAAACGAGACGGTGGCGCTGCTTAAGGGGGATGCGCCTTCTTTGCTGAAGGTACAGACTTCGGATTATTATGACGGGCTGCGCTGGCAGCGGGTTCTGAACAATCCGAATTACCGCTTCAGCTCTCCTTTTAACGGCGGGGTCGAAAGCAAGGTCTTTAATGAGATGGCCGACGAGGCCTTCCTGGCGGCGCTTTCGCCTTATGCGGACCGGATGCTTTACCGGGACTACAGCTATGAATTGAAACCTTTGCGCGGCGGGACGCAGATTCTCTTTGTGAGCGGTACGCCGACGGCTTTGCATTCCGCGCGTGAGGAAGCGCTTTTGTTCTACTTTAATCAGGCGGGTACGCTTTTTGCGCGGACGACGTTTGATAACGAACATCCTTATTCGGTGGAAAGCGTCTGCATTGAACCGGATGCCTTGGGCCTGCTCGGACCGGGGCGGGGCACGTTTAAAGCGGAGCAGCTGCAGTGGGCTTATGAGGAGAGCAAGGATGAGGCGGAGGCGATGGACAATCGCGAACAGGCCTATACGTATTACCTGCAGCTCCCGGATACGGATCTTTATAAGGAGGGCGGCGCCCTTTATGAACTGGCCCGTGAGCTGACGGCTTCGGCCGGGGGCAGTTATGAGAAGGTGGATGCTCTTCTGGATTATTTCACGAATAATCCGGAATTTGTCTATACCCTGAATCCGGATGTCCCGCCGGAAAATGTGGATTTTCTGGCGCATTTTCTGAAAACGAAAGAGGGCTATTGCACCTACTACGCCACCGCGATGACCATGCTCTCGCGTCTGGCCGGCGTGCCGGCGCGTTTTGCGGAAGGCTATGCACTGACGGCGGAAAATGAAAAATCCTTGGCCGTTGAAGAGGGGATTGAAATCAAGTCGGAAAATGCCCATGCCTGGACGGAGGTCTATCTGGACGGCTTGGGCTGGGTTGCTTGTGATCCGACGCCGGGCGGAGTCGGCGGACATGGTCTTCCGGATCAGCCGGAGATTACCCCCTCACCTACCCCGACGCCTACGCCGACGCCGTCTCCCGATGAACCGACGGCGCCGACTACGACGCCTCCGGAAAGTTCCCGGACAACGACGGCGGAAAACCTGCCGCCCGACAAAGAGGAGAATGATTCCGGGATCGGCAGCCTGCTTGTGACGATTGCTCTTATCTTGCTTGTCCTGCTCCTTCTGGCCTTCCTCTTCTACCTTTATATGAAGCGGCGCAAAGCCTATATTGCGTCTTTGCATGAAACGGAAAGCATGCGGGAGCGTCTGCCGGATACGCGAAAACGGGCGGATTTCTACTGGGAGCAGCTGGCTGATCTGTATCAGCTGATAACGGGGCAGAAAGTGCCCGCAGGCAAGAGTGCCTTTGATCTGGCCATACTCTTTGCCCGGGAAGAAGCCCGTGCGCCGGAGAGCGAGAATGCTGCGGCGGATAAGGCGGATACGCCGGATAAGACGGATGCGG
>CALLQJ010000382.1 GCA_938014865.1 uncultured Fastidiosipila sp. | reverse complement strand
CGAGCTTGTCTTAAATGAGCGCTGGACGCAGACCAATTATTTCCGCCTGATTCAAATCGGCGATGCGGCCGAGCCGGCGATCATGCATGTGGATGACCTGAAGGTCTATAGCTATACGCAGGAAGCAGAGAGCACGGAAGAAAGTCCGGAAACAGAAGAGAGCTCGGAGGCCCCCGAAGAATCTGAACCTTCGGAACCCACAGAAACGTCGGAGACGACGGAGCCGGGTGAACCCGATGAACCCGCAGAGCCGACGGAGCCTTCGGAAGAAACAGAGGAAGAGGGCGCGGCGCTGCCGCCGGAAGATCCTTCCGACCCGAATTACATTGAGTATTTCCGCGAAAATTTCGATCGCTTCAGCGGCCGGACGGAAAGCGACGGCGGCTCCGTCAAAGTCAGCGGGATGAAAGCCTATAACGTGGCCAACGATGAAAATTACATCGAGGCTGTGACGGCACCGGGCCGCGAGGATATCAGTGCGGGCTTTTTTGTAAAAACAAGCGATGTCAAGAACGGCCTCAATCTGACAAAAGAAAATTTTGAGCCGCTGATCGAAGGAAAAGCGGTCTTAAAGGCCAAACTCTATTTTTCCGATACCGCGCATGAGCGGGAAGCCTTTCAGCTCAGAAACCTCAAAGGACCAAAAGACAAGGTGCGCTATACGGGGCTCTTTAGCTTTACGGATGACGGCAGAATTTTGCTCAGCGGCCGAGACACAGGCGAGCGCTATGCAGCCGAAACATGGTATGAGGCGGCAGCTTTCCTGGATTTATCCGCAGGGACGGCCGAGTACTTCCTGAACGGCAAAGCGATTACGGCCGAAGGCGCCGCTCAGCTGAAGGAGGGTTTTGAGAGCATTTATTCCTTGAAGTTCATTCAGCGCGGAAAAGAAGGAACGGAAAGCGTCATGTACCTCGATGACATCGTCGTTTACGGCTATGAAGACAGCTCGGAAGCCGGCGGCGGGGAAGAGGAAGCAGAACCGACGCCGACGCCGGATCCGGAAGAGCATCCTTATATCGAATACTTCACGGCGGACTTCAATAATTATGTCGGCCCCACCGTCAGTTCCGGCGGCTCGGTCAAAGTCGACGAAATGAAATCCTTTAATGTCGTGAACGGCGAAAATTACCTCACGGATGTTCTTGTCGACCCCAAAACAGATAAGAGCCTGGGCTTTTATTCCAACGTGGCAGACCCCAACGGCAAGGCCCTGAATCTTACGAAGGAAAACTTTCAGCCGCTTCTGAGCGGGAAGCTGGTGCTTGAAGCCGAGCTGCAGTTTGAAGATACGGAGCATGAGCGCGAGATCTTCCAGCTGCGCGACATCGGCAAAGGTCAGGGGCAATCGCCGAAATACCGGACGCTTTTCAAGTTTGATGAATCCGGCCGGATCCTGCTCAACAAACGCAGCAGCAAGCTCAGGTATGAGGCCGGAAAATGGTACAAGGTCGGGGCTTTGCTCGATCTGGATGCGGGAACGGCCCGCTACTTCCTGGACGGCAAGGAAATTACGGCCCCGGGCGCCGAAACGCTCGGCGAGGATTTCAACTCCGTCTTCTCTATTAAATTTACGCAGAAGGGCAAAGACAGTCCCCGCGGCGTCATGTATTTAGATAATATCCGCCTTTATGCCGGAACGATTTTCCGGGAAAAGCCCGACATCTCCGACCTGCCGGTCGACAAGACCGTGCTGGGCTGGGACGTGCAGACAATTTCCGGCGAGGCGCTTGTTGAAGCCGGCCAATCGCCTTATGAAGGCGAGGGCGAGGTCATCCGCCTGAAGCTCAATGACAAGGGCGACCAGCCGCTGCTGCGGAAGATTTTTGACGTCACGCCGGGAGAAAACTATATGGTGAATACCTGGCTCCGGGTCGAGACGGATGCCTCGATAAATTTCCTGACGGAAGTCAAACCGCTTGACGCTGACGGCAAGGTTATGCAGAAAGACGGCGAAGACATCGTCTTCCTGAGCCATAACAATACGCGGGGATCGGCGATCGGCAGCGAAAGACTGAAGGTCCGAAACTATTTCCGGGCCCCGGAAGGCTGCAGCGCCGTTGAAGTGCGGCACTTCCCGCAGGGCGCGGCGGAGATCCTGATCCTTTCTTCGGAGCTTGAGAAAAAGCTCGGCCGGGGAAATCCCGGATTTGTACGTATTTTCAAAAAATACGAGATCACCGACTTGAGGGTTGTTCGTCATATAGGAACGGTTGTAATAC
>CALLQJ010000381.1 GCA_938014865.1 uncultured Fastidiosipila sp. | reverse complement strand
TATGCTTTGACCAAATCGTCCAAAGGCACCACCGTGACCACCGATTTGGTGATCCTCCTGCCCGTGCCGCTTCCCCTGATCTCGTTTGAAACAGGTCAGTACGCCGTTTACCCGGATCTTGACATCATTGAAGACTACAGCGGCAATATGCTTCCCGTAAACTTCATGGCCATCCGGGACAGCATGCAAAAGGCCGGCATTTACGAGAAACGCCGCGCCTATACCGAAGCTTCCGGCAAGTTCGCGGAGCTGCTCTATAAAGAAGATATTGAAAGTGCGCTCCGTACCGAGGATTTCGGCGGTTTCCAGCTTCTCGCCTTAAGCGACTACACGGGTCAGGGCACGGCCACGGTCGGCATGCTGGATGTCTTTTTCCGGGAAAAAGCCTTTTTCAAGCCGGAAAAGTTCAGAACCTTTGCCGGGCCGGTCGTGCCTTTGTTTCAAGCCAAGCGCCTTTTTGCGGACGAAGACGTCATCGATGCCGAGCTCTCCCTTTATGACTTCGGGAAAACGCCCGTCCGGGAACCGCTCTTTCATCTGCGGCTTTCGGACGAGAACGGCCGGCTGCTTTTCGAGGAAAAAACCCACGAACCCTCGATCCTGATCCCCTTGGAGAATATCCCGCGGCCGAATCGTTTGACGGTGAGTCTCGCGGTCGAAGACTATGAAAACCGCTACGAGATTTTCCTTTGTGAGAAAAACGCAGCCAAGCCTGATCTTCCGATTTTAGAAATTGCCAAAGACGTAAGGGCCCTGGCCGCGGAAGGCGGGATCGGGCTCCTGCCGGCGGGGCTCTTTAAAGAGCAGCTTCCGGGGAATTTCTTCCCGGTGTTCTGGTCGCCCGCCCACTTCCCGAGCGAGGCGGCCTGCGGGGCCCTCATCGAGGCGGCGCATCCCGTTTTCTCCGGCTTTCCGACGGGAATATTTTTGAATTACCAATGGAAAGAACCGCTGGAAAAGGCCTCTTGCCTGCCTTTAAAAAATCTTCCGGAGGCCGTCAAGCCGCTGATTGAGATGGTGCCGAATTTCATGACGAATAATCCGGCGAGCCCGCTTTTTGAATTCCGCTGCGGCAAAGGGCGCTTCCTCTGCTCCGGCTTTGACTGCGAGGCGGAGGATCCGGCGAACCTTCAGCTTCAGAGAAGCATCACAGCCTATTTAGCATCCGAGGCCTTCCGCCCGAAAGCAGAATGGCCCGAAGAAGACCTGACGGCAAAATTAATCTGAAAAAAGAATCGTCCGCCGCCGGTCCGAGGCTTCAAAACAGGCTCTCTTTGAGGGCCTGTTTTGCTGTGCCGAAAAAATACAAGATGATTTCCTCTTTAGATTTTGTCTATAATAAAAACAAAAGCCCGGACCTCTTTCGGGCCGGGGACATTTTCCAAAAAGAAAGGACCGTTTCTATGTACCGACGTCATCTCGGAATCGGACGCAGCCGGATGAAAACCGCCGCGCTCCTCAAAACTTTGAAAGAACGCATCTTCCAAGAAAAAGAAAGAATCAGCCCCGTTTACATCCATTCTTGTGAACAAAAGCCCTCTGCCGAGGATTTTGCCGCGGTAAGGGATTGGGACATTTTAGGCCCCGCTCAAGGGATCGGCGGCGAAGAAAAACGCTATCTTCTCCGCTGCGAAGTCCCGCGAAAGCCCTTGGGCAAAGGGAAAAGCCCTCTCCTCTTAGTCCGCACCGGGGCCCGGGATATTTGGAATAATAATAATCCTCAGTTTTATGCCTTCATAAACGGCGAATTTGCAGCAGGCCTCGACACGAATCACCACCACATCCCCCTCCCCGCTTTTGACGAGAAAGAAGGAGCGGTGACGGATACCGTCGACTTATACCTTTATACCAACAGCGGGAAGCCGGACGTCTTTTTAGAAATCTCACGTGCCGTGCTCGATGAGGCCGTCAAAGATCTCTATTTTGACCTGCAGGTACCGCTTGAGATCATCGGGCTTTTGCCGCCGGAAGATCCCGGGCTGTACCGTCTGGCGGAAGTGCTCGATGAAGCGGTCCGCCTTCTGGATCTTCGGGATCTCGAGAGTGAATCCTTCCGGGAAAGCATCCGGCGGAGCCGGGCTTTTCTCAAGGAAAATATTTACGCCGAAGGGGCTTTTGCGCCGAGCGGCGTGCTCCTCAATGCCGTGGGCTCGACACATATTGACGTGGCCTGGCTCTGGACCCTGGCGCAGACGCGCGAAAAGGTGATCCGTTCGGCCGCCACGGCCCTCTCCCTGATGGATCAATATCCCGAATATCTCTTTTTGCTGAGCCAGCCGCAGCTTTATCAGTTCTTAAAAGAAGACGCACCGGCCCTTTATGAGAAGGTCCGGGCGCGCATTGCGGAGGGCCGCTGGGAAGCGGAGGGCGGCAGCTGGGTCGAGCCGGACTGCAACCTGCCTTCGGGCGAAAGTTTCGTGCGGCAGTTTTACTACGGCAAACGTTTTTTCAAAGAGGAATTCGGCGTCGATTCCGAAGTCTTCTGGGTCCCCGACACCTTCGGCTACAGCCCCGTGCTGCCGCAGCTTCTGAGGAAAAGCGGGATCAAGTATTTTGTGAGTTCGAAAATCTCCTGGAACGACACCAACCTCTTCCCCTACGACACCTTTGAATGGCAGGGCATCGACGGCTCGAGGGTCCTCACCTACTTCCTGCCGACGGCCGCTTACGTGAAATACCCCACCCCCGACAGCGTCAAGCACATCAATACCACCTATAACGGGCGCATGACGGCGAATCAGACGATGGGCAGCTGGCA
>CALLQJ010000380.1 GCA_938014865.1 uncultured Fastidiosipila sp. | reverse complement strand
TCTTCGGCTTCTTCAAGCGAGGCCAGCCCGTCTTTTCGGATGCGGCTTTTGTAATTTAATTCGGGATCAAAGCTCAGCCTTTTGAGGGCTGCCTCCCGGCCCCGGGGATCTTGGGGAATCCTGCCTTCTTCCGTGAGGCGTTTTAAGGTTTCTTCAAAAATCAGCGCGGTATAGTACGCGTCATTTACGGCGCGGTGGAAGGGTTCCGTAAGCGGCAGGGAAAAATACTCTAAGGCGTAGGCGACGCTCCTTTGCAGCCCGGGATTGCCTTCGGCTTCGCTGAAAAGCCTTTGGACATCCAAGAAGACCGGCGGCTGCGGAGGCTTGATCTTATAATGCTCCAGATTGCTCAGCCAGGGCGTGACATCGCTCTTGCTCCAGGTGCAGTAGACGGTCTCTTCTTCGGACGGGCCGCACCAGTCATAAAATGTTTTAACGGCCGCGGGAAACGGCAGGCCTTCTTTGAGGCTTTCGCTTTCGCGCCGGATCAGGCGTCCAACATAGGCATGCATTTTTTTATGATAGCGCGGTTTTACGGCAAGCGAAAAACGGTCCGCCGGCTCCATCTCGGAGTTCAGGCGAACCGCACCTATTTCAATAATTTCTTCATGCAGAATGTCTTGATCTTCCGCCTCTTCCCCGCTCTGTTTCTTGCCGGAGATATTCCATTCCAAATCAAGAACAAAGAAACGCATCGGGATCAGTGGATGTATTGGAAACTGCCTGCGCGCCAGGCACTCATATGCCGTTTATTGTAGCTGTAAGGCGAATAGCCCCAGCCGCCTTCCGAGACCAGAATGCTGCCGTCATCATAAACTTTTTCCACAAACATGACATGCATATTGCCGGGGTCACAGGCGACGGCGCCCACTTCGGGGCTGTAGTCTACGCGGTAGCCCATCGCTGCGGCGTTATAAGGCCAGCTGTCGGCATTGCCCAGATTGTTCGGCAGATACTTGCCGGCATTGTTGCGGGCATTGTAGACATACCAGGTACACCAGCCGCCGGTGTAGCCCCAGGAGCCTGAGGCAGCCGATGCGCCGATGTAATAGTAACCGTCGCAGAGTGAATAAATATTGTATTCTTCCTGCGTCATCGGCATCAGGCCGTCAATGTAAATCCAATCGGGCTCGGGAATGCTTTCTGCTTCTTCCGAGGCTTCGCTTTCTTCTGCCGCTTCCGTTTCTTCGGATGGTTCAGCTTCGGAAGCTTCGCTTTCTTCCGCCCGTTCCGCGGTCTGAACAGAGAGGGCGTAGCTTGCGGTGGTCGTTAAAGTGCCGGGAGCGAGCGTTGCTTCCGTCGTGTCTTCTTCGGCGTCGGCGTCTGCCGCGTCTGCCGTGTCTTGGCTATCCTCCGTGTCTTCATCCGCTGCTTCGTTCGCGGATACCGTCTCTGCGGCCGTGTTCTCTTGCCCGCGGCTTTCGCTGCCGGCTGCTTTTGTTTCTTCTGTTTCTTCTGTTTCGCTTTCGGCCGTCTCAGAAGATGCGGCCTCTTTATCGTCGTCTTCCGAAGCCTCCGCCTCGTCTCCGGCGTCTTCCGCAGACAGGTCTTCGTTCGGGCGGGTCGCTTCAAATTCGACTTCTTCCATATTGTAAAGCTCTGTGCCGCTTCGCTTGAGCTGCGTGTCTTCGCCCATCAATTCGGCGACATCGCCGAGCAGTGCGGCGTCGGTGGCTGCGGCCTCTTCGGCCTGCCCGTCGTTTTCATACGCTTCTTTTTCTTCTGCGTCTGAAGCGTTTTCTGCGGCATACAGGGCCGCCTGCTCCGCTGCGGGACTTACGGCCTTGCGTTCTGCAATGGCGGCATGTCCGTTCAAAGCAAAAGGCAGGGCGATCAGCAGCGCTGAGGCGGCAATGCCCGTACGTTTGGCCCACTTGACTTTATTAATATTGTTTATCTTCGCAAGAAGTGATTTGATTTGCGGCGGGATATCCAATTTAACCTCCGGTGGCTTCCTTTATTCCTTTAAAGGAAGTGAACGGCCTCTGCCGTTTTTCTGTAATATTCTTGTAACACAATACCAGTAATTCTATAGTCCGCCTTTTCCAAAGTCAAAGGAAAATCCTGCTTTTCATTTATATTTATAAGGAAAAAGCGCCTTTTCGCGGGCTTTTTGTTGCTTTTCCCGATAGAAATGTAAATCGCTGCCTTTAGAAATATAAATTGCTGACTTTAAAAATATGAATTGCTGCCTTTAAAAATATGAATACAGGCCTTGAGAGGGCTTTTTTCGGGCAAAAAAATGCCGCCTTCCGAAGAAAGCGGCAGGTTTTATTTCAGCTTTTCGGCGTTCTTCAGTTTTTCTTTTCGGCTGCGACGGTTTCTTCGAGCTGATGTTCGAAGAGTTCTTTGTTTTCTTCAATCGCAGGCACCGTGGTGGTGTTGCGGTAAGCCATCATGCCCGTACCGGCCGGGATAAGCGTACCGATAATGACATTCTCTTTGAGCCCGCGCAGTTCGTCGACCTTGCCTTTTACGGCGGCATCGGTGAGGACGCGCGTCGTCTCCTGGAAGGAAGCGGCCGAGAGCCAGGAATCCGTCGCCAGGGAGGCTTTGGTAATGCCTAAGAGAATACGCTTGCCGGAGGCCGGGGTCTTCCTTGTTCATGGTCACGACTTAACAATAACTTCCCTTCTTCTTCCGCCTTTTTGTTGGCTTCTTCGAAGGTGAAGCGGTCCACCGTTCCGCCGGTGGGAAGATCCGTTTCGCCGGCATCGTCCACCCGGACTTTGCGCAGCATCTGGCGGCAGATGATTTCAACGTGTTTGTCATTGATGTCAACGCCGTTGTTGTTATACACCTTGATCACTTCGGAGATGATATAACGTTCAACACCGGCAATGCCGCTGATCTTCATGATGTCATGGGGGTTGACCGAGCCTTCGGTAATCAGGTCGCCGGCCTCGATCACGTCACCATCGCTTACCAATATGGTTGCACCGTAGTTGACTTTGTAGGTAGCGGATTCACCGTCTTCGGAAGTCACGGTCACTTCGCGTTTGCGCTTGGCCCCGTCCTGAATGCTGACCGTACCGCCGATTTCCGACATGACGGCCTGGCCCTTCGGCTTGCGCGCTTCGAAAAGTTCTTCGACACGCGGCAGACCTTGGGTGATGTCTTCGCCGGAGTTGGCAATACCGCCGGTATGGAAGGTCCGCATGGTCAGCTGCGTACCGGGTTCACCGATCGACTGCGCCGCCATGATGCCGACGGCTTCGCCGCGGACCGCGACTTCGCCGGTCGCCAGGTTGACGCCGTAGCAGCGCGAGCAGACGCCGTAACGTGAATTACAGGTCAGGACGCTGCGGATCGGCACTTTCTTAATGCCGGCATTCTGAATCTTTTCGGCCAAGTCGTTGGTAATGAGTTCATTGCGGGCGACAATCACTTCTTCCGTTTCCGGATCGATGACGTCACGGCCGGCGAAACGACCGCTGATGCGATCCTTTAAGGGGCTGATCACACGTCTGGAGGCAGCCGAGCCGGAAGTGAGTTCACTCATCATCACGACCTCTTCCGTACCGCAGTCCGTCTCCTGGATAATGATGTCCTGACTGACGTCGACAAGACGGCGGGTCAGGTAGCCGGAGTCGGCCGTTTTAAGCGCCGTATCGGAAAGCGATTTACGGGCACCGTGCGAGGAAATAAAGAATTCCAAGACGTTCATGCCTTCACGCAGATTCGACTTGATCGGAATTTCGATCGTGTTGCCGGAGGTATCGTTCATGTTGCCGCGCATGCCGGCGAGCTGCTTGATCTGAGACATCGAACCGCGGGCGCCGGACTGGGACATCATAGCAATCGGATTGTATTTATCCATGGCTTCTTTCAGAGCCTCGGTAATATCATCCGTCGTCTGACGCCAGATCTTAATGGCGGCCTGGGAGCGGCCCGCTTCGTTGAGCAGCCCTCTCTGATGCTGTTTGCCGATGAATTCGATTTTTTCGTCGGCGCGGCGCAGATATTCCTGCTTGACGTCGGGGATCATCATGTCGAAGACGCTGATGGAAATACCCGATTTGGTGGAGTATTTGAAGCCGATGGCTTTCACGTCGTCGAGAATCTTCGCCGTGCGCGAAATGCCGTTGATGCGGATGCAGCGTTCGATGATGTCGCCGAGTTTCTTTTTGTCGACCAGGAAGTCACATTCGAGGTCCAGTTCATGCCCTTCAACGGAGCGGTCAACATAACCGAGATTCTGCGGCAGCACTTCGTTAAAGAGGAAGCGGCCGAAGGTGGACGTAACCGTGCGGCGGATGGGTTTGCCGTCGCGCTCGCCGGTGAAACGGATATGGACTTGGGCATGGATGCCGAGCTCGTGCTGGTCATAGGCCATAATCGCTTCATTGAGTGAAGAGTAGTAATGGCCGTCGCCGGGCTCACCGTCTTTTTCAATGGTCAGGTAATAAATGCCTAAGACCATGTCCTGGGTCGGCACCGTAACAGGTTTGCCGTCCTGAGGCTTTAAGAGGTTATTGGAATGCAGCATCAGGAAACGCGCCTCGGCCTGTGCTTCGGCAGACAGCGGGACGTGGACGGCCATTTGGTCGCCGTCAAAGTCCGCGTTAAAAGCCGTACAGGCTAAGGGGTGCAGCTTGATCGCACGGCCCTGAACGAGTACCGGCTCAAAGGCCTGGATGCCCAGGCGATGGAGCGTAGGCGCACGGTTCAGCATGACCGGGTGATCCTGAATGACTTCGGCGAGGATATCCCAGATGACATCGTCGCCTCTTTCCACCATATGCCGCGCGGTTTTAATGTTATGAGAGTAGCCGTCTTCTACCAGACGCTTCATGACAAAGGGTTTGAAGAGCTCAATGGCCATTTCGGTCGGCAGGCCGCACTGATGCATTTTCAGCTCAGGCCCGATGACGATAACGGAACGGCCGGAATAGTCAACACGTTTGCCGAGAAGGTTCTGACGGAAACGGCCCTGCTTGCCTTTGAGCAGATCGGAAAGCGACTTCAGCGGGCGGTTGCCGGCACCGGTAACGGCGCGGCCGCGGCGGCCGTTGTCAATCAGGGAGTCAACGGACTCCTGCAGCATCCGTTTTTCGTTGCGGATGATGATTTCGGGCGCACCGAGCTGCAGCAGCTTGTTCAGGCGGTTATTGCGGTTGATGACCCGGCGATAAAGGTCGTTCAGGTCAGAAGTCGCAAAGCGGCCGCCGTCGAGCTGGACCATGGGGCGCAGTTCGGGCGGAAGCACGGGCAGCACATCGAGAATCATCCATTCGGGTTTGTTGTTCGAACGCTCGAAGGCCTCCACCACTTCCAGCCTTTTAATCAGACGGACCCGTTTCTGGCCCTTGGACTCATGCATTTCTTTCTTGAGCTGCTCGGTCAGTTTCTTCGTATCGATCCTCTGGAGAATTTCCTTGATGGCCTCAGCTCCCATGCCGGCCCGGAAGGCATTCCGGCCGTACTCGCGCTGATACTCGCGGAACTGCGAATCCGTGATGATCTCACGTTCCTGAAGATCTGTTTTGCCCGGATCCAGCACAATGTAGTTTCCGAAGTAAAGCACCCGTTCGAGCTGACGCGGAGAAATATCCAGAATCAAGCCCATGCGGGAGGGAATTCCGCGGAAATACCAGATATGGGAGACCGGCGCGGCCAGTTTGATGTGGCCCATGCGCTCACGGCGCACTTTCGCCTTGGTCACTTCGACGCCGCATTTGTCACAGACAATGCCGCGGTAACGAATTTTCTTGTATTTTCCGCAGTGGCATTCCCAGTCCTTGGAGGGACCGAAAATTCTTTCGCAGAACAAGCCGTCTTTTTCCGGCTTGAGGGTTCTGTAGTTGATGGTTTCCGGTTTTTTGACTTCACCGTGAGACCATTCCAGGATTTTTTCCGGAGACGCCAGGCCGATGCCGATTTTCTCAAAGGGCAGCTGGTCCTTACGTTTCTCCCGGCCGTTTCGGCCGTTTTTGTTGTTTATTGATAAACGCAGATCAGACATCTGTTTCACGATCCTTTCACTCTTCATCCGCTGAGAAGCTTGTATAGCCGGCAGCCTGATAGGCCTCTTCGGGTTCGGGCGATGCTTCGATCGCACCGATCAGGCGGCGCAGACGTGTCGCATCCGTGTTGAGCGGATCGGCGTCTTCCTCTTCTTCATGAAGATCCACTTCTTCATCCTGATAATAAATACGTACGTCCAGGCAGAGCGACTGCATTTCCCGGATAAGCACTTTAAAGGATTCGGGCGTGCCGGATTCGGGAATGTTTTCGCCTTTTACAATCGCTTCGTAAGTCTTCGTACGGCCGTTGACGTCGTCGGACTTCACCGTGAGGATTTCACGGAGTGTGTAAGCGGCACCGTAGGCTTTAAGCGCCCAGACTTCCATTTCACCGAAACGCTGGCCGCCGAACTGGGCTTTGCCCCCGAGAGGCTGCTGTGTGACCAGGGAGTACGGTCCGATGGAGCGGGCATGGATCTTGTCGTCCACCAGATGATGCAGCTTGAGGTAGTACATGATGCCGACGGTGACTTTGTTGTCAAAGGGTTCACCGGTCCGGCCGTCGCGCACGATCGTCTTGCCGTCATCGTCAAAGCCGCATTTTTCGAACATTTCACGGATATCATGTTCATCCGCGCCGTCGAAAACGGGGGTGGCGATCTTTACGCCCAAGTGGCGCGCACAGCGTCCGAGATGCACTTCAAGAAGCTGTCCGATATTCATACGGGAAGGAACGCCCAGGGGGTTGAGCACGATATCCAAAGGCGTGCCGTCTTCGAGATAAGGCATATCTTCTTCCGGCAGAATTCTTGAAATAACACCTTTATTTCCGTGGCGTCCGGCCATCTTGTCACCGACCGAAATCTTGCGTTTCTGGGCGATGTAAACACGTACCAACTCGTTGACACCGTGTTTCAGATCGTCGTCGTTATCGCGGGAGAAGGTTTTGACATCCACCACGATACCGGTCTCGCCGTGCGGCACACGGACGGAGGTATCCCGGACTTCCCGTACCTTTTCACCGAAGATGGCGCGGTAAAGTCTTTCTTCCGCCGTCAGCTCGGTCTCGCCTTTCGGCGTGATTTTGCCGACCAGAATATCGCCTGCTCTGACTTCCGCACCGATGCGGATAATGCCGTGTTCGTCAAGATCACGGAGTACGTCATCGGAAACCTGCGGAATTTCGCGGGTGATTTCTTCAGCACCGAGTTTGGTGTCACGCGCTTCGCATTCGTATTCTTCTATATGTATAGAGGTATAGGTATCATCGCGTACCAGGCGCTCGCTGATTAAGACGGCGTCCTCGTAGTTGTAGCCTTCCCAGGTCATGAAGCCGATCAGGGCGTTCTTGCCCAGGGCCAGCTCGCCGTTATCCGTGGACGGTCCGTCCGCGATGATGTCGCCCGCTTTCACCTTGTCACCAACGGCTACCAAAGGCCTCTGGTTGATGCAGGTGGAGTGGTTCGAGCGCTGATACTTCGTCAGATGGTATTCATCCTCGCTGGCGGCCGAGGTTTTGACCACAATCAGGTCGGCCGTGACGCGTTCCACTTCCCCGTCGTTTTTGGCAACCACGCAAACGCCGGAGTCTTTGGCGGCCCGGTATTCCATGCCGGTACCGATAAGCGGCGCCTCGGTTTTAATGAGAGGAACGGCCTGAC
>CALLQJ010000379.1 GCA_938014865.1 uncultured Fastidiosipila sp. | reverse complement strand
ATGCTTCTTGTTCTGCCTGCATACGCGCCAAGCTCTGATCCAGCCAGGCTTTTTCTTCCGGGAATTTTTCGACAAAAGCCCGTCGCCATTCGGCCAGCAGACGCTTTGCTGATTTGCTGCTTTCTCTGACTTCTTCCTCGCCCCAAGGGGCCGGCAAAAGGTCCGGCAGGGTCCCCTCTGCGCTGAGGCACTCTGATGCTTTCGCAGCGGAAGCTTCTTCGCCTTGTCCGTAGACGGCAAAATTCCGCCCGCCCGAAGCCGCCGAGACCGAATTTTCCAGGATCAGCGCCGGATTCGAATTGGACGTAATGCCGTCCACATCATTTTCCACGGCCAGAGAATGCCTCAGCCGGTGCGGAATCGGGATCCCTTCTCCGCCTAATTTAAAGCCGTTGCCGTCCGCCTGCAATGTCTTGGCGAGATTACGGCCGTTTCGGCTGCCGAGGCAGTATGAAATCTCTGCAGCTCCGATCGGACCGTTTTCAATGCGGCTGTAAAGATCCCAGCCGTCATCAATATTGTTATAGGCAATGCAGCCTGTAAAAGCATTGCCTTCTCCGCAGGCGAGCTTGGCGGCAAATCCGTCGGCATTGTTTTGGCCGGGATCCGCATTGTCCGACGAAACGGAAAAGAAGACCTTATTTTCCTTCGGCCAGTACGCCCGCTTCCACTGTTCCGGTCCCGTAATCTGAAAGCCGGTATTGCCGTTTCCGCTGCAGACAATATGCTTGAAGTGATTATAGGAACCGCCGACTTTAATCGCGGAGCGGTCCGCCCGGCTGCGGCTGAAGCGTATATTCTCCAAACGCCAGTAATCGCCGTTTACCAAAAAGGGGCCGCCTTCCGAGCAAAGTCTATAAGCGCTTCGCCTTCCCGGCAAAAAAGCCGGACCGGCGCATCGGGCCTGCCGGAAACGCCGTAAGGAATTTCAAGCGCTTCTTTAAATACGTAGCGCCCGGGCAAAAGCTCCGCGGACAGGCCCGGCCTTGCATACGCCAGGACCGTCGGCAGATCGTAAGGATCTTCCCGGCTGCCGGCCGCTTCGGGCCGGCCTTGCGGCGCAATAAATAAGCTCCCCTTCTCCGTCTGAAGCCTGCGGCAGGAAAGCCGCTCTTTTCCTTCTATCTCTCCACCGTCTTCGTCCGTAAACTGCCAGCGGATCTGCTGCTCCCCTTCTTCCGCAGCGGGGAGCGTAAAGGTCTTTACGGAAGAGGCCTCTGTGTCGCCGGAGTAAATCCTGCCGTCCTCTGTCCGGAGCGAAAGACGGCCTGCCGTTTCTGTATAAAAAGGCAGTTCAAAGGCTTCGCCTGCCGCGGCCGTACGGCGCAGCAGGGAAAGCTCCGGTTTTTTCTGCGGCATTTTGAAGCGCTCGCGCCGGGCCGCTTGTTTTTCATCCCCGATTTCAAGGCTCAGATCCCGGATCGTGATCTCCACCCCGCGGGCCGCCGCCACCCCGATATACCATTCTTTATCGTTCAGACGAAGCATGCGGGACGGCTCGGGAAAATGGGCCGCAGCGCCCGGCCGATCCGGCAGCCCCACATGAAAGCCTGCCTCATCTTTTTTCAGCGCCAGGCGGTAAGTTTCTCCTTCCCGAATATAAAGCGCAGGCTCAAAGGCCTCAGAGAAGCTTTTGCCCTCGCCTTTTACGGCCGAAGCCGCATCTTCTTTCCGGAGATCCCAGACGAAACGCCAGCCCAGACAGTCCCGGACTTTTTCGCCGGACTTATCCGGCAGGGCCGTCGCCAGAACGGCACAGGAATTGGCCATATAGCAATTCTCGCCGTCTCCGTCCCGGCCCAGGCAGTCGCGCAGCAGCAAGGCAAAGCCTTCCTGCCCGTCGAGGGTCGGATTGAGTTTATCGACATGAATCTCGGCTTCACAGTAAACATAAGCACTGTCAGCCGGTATCGTCGTATAGTAATAGGAAATGCCGTCGAAAAAGGCCATGAGTTTGCCGCCTTTTTCCCGGACCTGCCCTTTTTCATCAAAAAGAGCAGCCCGAAGTTTTATCCCTTCGGGCGTTTTCTCCATGCTGTTCTTCTCCGGCGAAGTCGAAATACCGAATGCGCGGAATTCCCAGTCCATGTACAGAAGTCCTTTCCTGTCTGAACGCTTTAAGACGCGTTTTCCGGCAGTCCTGCGCTGCGTCAGACCTCTCTTTCCGGCGGCAGGCTGCTGTCTTTGATTTTTGTTTTCCCGGCATCAAGGACCAGTCTGTGGTCCCCTTTGTGATAGCTGCAGCGGACATCCTCACAGACGAAATCCTCCGTATTGCGGACATAAATGATATCGCCCGGCTGCCAGTCCTCATCGTGCAGCATGGCCGGTATGCCCTCGGCGCGGTCGGCCGGCGGCACAAAGGTCATCTCGACATTCTTCAGCTCGATTTTTTCAATCGGCCGCTCCGGCAGGCCGTACGCAAAGAGGCCTCCCAGACGGCAGTTATACGCCCGGATATTTTCAAAACTTAAGGCGCCGATTTCAGGCAGTGCCTCTTCCGGGCCCTCGGCCTTCTCTTTCGTCTGCACATAATCGCTGTGCCCGTCGGGGTCGCAGAAATAAAACATATTGACCACAAAAGGCGCGAGCACTTCGTCCATTTCAATATTGTCAAAGGTAATATCAGAAACGACGGCAAGTTCCCCGCGGCCGCGGCGCGTCTTAATGCGCAGGCCCCGGTCGGTGCGGCGGAACACACAGTCTGTCACTTCAACATCCCGCACGCCGCCGGCCATTTCGGAACCGATGGTCAGTCCGCCGTGCCCGTTTTCCATCAGGCAGTTGCGGATGACGATATCCCGGCAGGGGCGTTCTGTTTCCCGGGCCATATAGATCTTGCCGGATTTCAGCGCGATGCAGTCATCGCCTAAAGAGAAATGGCAGCCTAAAATACGTACCTCTTCACTGGCTTCCGGATTGATCCCGTCCGTATTCGGAGAGTCCCAGGGGTTGATGATATTGACATTGATAAAGTCCAGTTCCTCAGACTCCATCGGATGCACGGTCCAGGACGGTGAATTCTTTATGGTAATGCCCTGCAGCTTGATGTTTTCGCAGCGCCTCATAAATACAGAACGCGGACGCCAGGCGCCGATTTTGCTTTTTGTCTTCGGCCACCAATAGGATCCGTTTCCTTCCAGCACCCCTTCGCCGTAAATCACCACATCTTCCGCATCGATCAGGGTAAAGAGGCCCGCATAGCAGTCCAGGGGATTGCCTTCCCAGCTGCCCAAATGATACTTGCCGCCCTCAAAATCGCGGATGAAGCCGGGCAGGATCGCCCGTCCTTCCCGCTGCGGCACAGCCTCTAAGACTGCCCCCTCCGCCAGTTCAAAGCGGCTGCGGCTTTTAAAATAAAGACTTGTAAATTTATAGCGTCCCGGCGGCACGAGCACGCGGCCGTTTTCCGGGCAGCTGTAAAGGGCCGCCTGAATCGCCTGCGTATCGTCGCTCTTGCCGTCCCCTTTTGCGCCGAAATTCCGGACGTCTAAGGTATAGGCTTCTTCCGCCGTTTTGAAGCGGTACTCCGCCGCGTCGTCCTTGCCGATCACTTCTAAGGTATAGTCCGTTTCCGGGCGCAGGCCGAAAATGCTCTGCACACGGCGTCCGTCCCGGCGCAGCAATTCGCCGTTCAGTCTGATCTCATAGGCTTCTTCGGCTGCATAAGCCGCGTCGCCGCTGAGTTCAAAGCTCAGCGAACGGGGCGTTTCCAGCAGTACATCCAATCTCATAATCTTCCTCCTGCAAGGGCTATTGTAAAAAAACCGTCCGGCCCGAAGGCGGACGGAAGTCTTGTCGTTCTCAATTTTGAAGACGCAGCATTTCGGAACAGGCCATCATAAAGGCGCCCGCTCCCTTGTGATCATCGGCCACGACGGGCTCGGAAAGGTAGTAGTCCACACTGCCGTCACGTTCATTGCCGGGCCCTAAGCCGGACACCTGAACGATCCCCGTCAGCGAGAATCTGCCGTTTTCTTCCTTAAGTTTATACTTCTCCAGGCCCTGCATAATCCGAAGGGCCTTCGGCACATAAATCTCCTTATCCACCACACCGAGGCGGGACGCCTTCAGGGCGGTATAAGCGATCATGGCCGAACCGGAACTTTCCAAGAAATTCTCCTCCAGATCGGCGCGGTCGACGAGGTCATAAAAGAGGCCGCTCTCCTCATCCTGATAACGGAAAATCCCCTCCAGCGCCTCCTGCAGCAGGGGCACAAAACCTTCCTTGACTTCAAAAATGGTCTCGGAGATTTCATCGTAGGTATCCACCAGCCCTACCAGATGCCAGCCTGCGGCACGCAGCCAGAAGTTCGGCGAATGCCCCGTCTCTTTATCGGCCCAGGGCTGGGCCCGTTTTTCATCGTAGGCGTGAATATACAATCCTTTATCTTCAACAAAAAGGCGCTTGCGCACGGTCTGAAACTTCCTGAGGATATCTTTGTAGCGGCCCTTGCCGCCGAATTCCGTATCATAGCGCGCATAGAAAGGCTGGGCCATATAGAGGCCGTCCAGCCAGACCTGCCAGGGGTAAATCTTCTTATGCCAGAAATTGCCCTCTTCGGTACGCGGATGCGTCTCGAGCTGGGAACGGATCTCGTCGGCCGCAATCTTAAAGCGTTTATCTTCCGGTTCCCACGCCATGGCCGGAAAAAGCAGGCGGCCGCTTAAAACGGAATCAATATTGTATTCTTCCTTGGAATAATTATAAATTTTACCTTCCGGGCTGATAAACGCGTGCAGGTAATCAAGAATGACCGTCTTATAAATCTCGTCGCCCGTTACCTGATACAGAAGATAAGCGCCGTAGAGCACACAGCCGTCTTCGTAGTTCCATTTGTCCTTATAGGGAGCAAAGTCCTGAACAAATTGCTTGATATAGGGTTCGCAGTTCATAACGCCTCTTTTCATGCGCTTGCAATGGTTTGCAATAAATTATTTCTTTTTCTGAGTTAAGAATTGCAAAGTCTCCGGCGTTTGTCAACAAAGCGCCCAGTTTTTGAGGCGAAAAGGGCGCTTTTTCTATTTAAACCACAAATTTTACTGCGTTGTTTGTCTATTTCATGAATGAAATCATTTGCAATAATCAGCCGTCGATCCGGGCCCTCAGCCAATCCTTCGCCGCCTCCGTCCAGCGGGCGGCACGCGGTTCAATGCAGGCCCCGTCCCCGTGATCCGTTTCGGCCGTCGCCAGCGCCAGGCCGTGCACGCCTTTTTCATAAAAATGGCATTCACAGGGCAGCTCCGGATGGTATTTCCGATAGGCATTCAGCAGGAGAATACTGTTTTCTACGGGCACGCTTTCGTCCGTAAAGGTATGCCAGAGGAAAAGGGGCGGCAGAGACGGGGCTTCGGCTGCCTGGCGTTCCAGCGAAACATCTTCGGCCGGGAAACGGCGCTCGCCCTCGGGGCCTAAGAGGTGGTCGATGGAGCCCTGATGGGCATAGCGGCCGGCCGTCACCACGGGATAGGCCAAAAGCAGACCCTCGGTCTGCGTGGTGACGGGATCTTTCAGATAGCTTTTAAAGAAATCCTCCCTGCCGCAGTAAAGCGCATAGGACAAGGCCAGATGGCCGCCGGCGGAAAATCCGATCATAAAGATTTCTTCGCTGTCGACCTCATGTTTCGCTCCTTCTTTGCGGAAATACTGCATCACTTCCGCCGTCTGCAGAAGCGATACCGGGAAAAGCGCGGGATAACAGGCATAATGCACAATCGCCGTATGCACGCCCGCCGGGGCCAAAGCCCTCGCAATGGGCAGAGCTTCGCGCTCCGAACGGTATTCATAACCGCCGCCCGGGAAAATCAGGAGCAGGGGTCTTCGCCCCGCCCCTCCCGAGGCATAAAAATCAACCCGGACGGGGCCTTCGCCCGCCTCCGAGGGAATCTTCAGAATTTCTGCTTCACAGTGCATGCTTAAACCTCCGTTTGTCTTTGCTAAAATGAAATGGAACTTGTCCTCAGGCTTCTGCTTCGTCTGCGTCCCGCAAGCCTTAAAGAGAAGCCGATCGTTCAGCAAGTCCTTTTGCTGTGGAAAGGTATGTTAATGGTAAAACAAATCCGCTCGGCCGACTACCCGTCTCTTGCCGAAGCGCTGAAGAATCTGCCGGAAAGTGTTCTCAAGGGAGAAGAACGCCTCCGCTTAGAACTGGCGCCCGGCATTTACCGGGAAAAGCTCTTCCTGACTGTCCCGAAGCTGGAAATCGCCGGCACGGGCGACGATCCCTCTGACTGTATCATCCGTTATGATGACGGGGCTTTGGGAAAAGATAAGGACGGCGAGGCGCTCGGCACCTTCCGCACCCCCACGCTGTATGCAGAATCCGACACGCTCCTTCTGGAAAATCTGACAATTGAAAACAGCGCGGGTCCGGGACGCGTGGCGGGACAAGCCGTTGCGCTGGCCCTCAACTGCCGCGAAGCGACGATTCAAAACTGCTGCTTAAAAGGCGATCAGGATACCTTGTTCTTAGCGCCCCTCCCCCCTTCGGCCGTCCTCGACGGCGGTTTCCGCGGCACGGAAAAGTGGCGCAGGCGCAGCAGCTGCCGCTCGCACTTTATTAAGACCTCCGTCGAAGGCGGGGTCGACTTCATCTTCGGCGGCGGAGAAGCACTTTTTGAAGACTGCCTGCTCCGCTCCCTCCGCCCCTCCGACATTGCCGAACGGAAACGCGGCGAAAGCTTAGGCTATATTACGGCCGCCTCCACGCCGGAAGATCAGGAAAGAGGGCTGATCTTTTACCGCTGCCGGCTGATTTCGGACTGCCCGCCGGCGAGCGTTTACCTGGGAAGGCCTTGGCGCGACCATGCTAAGACCGTTTGGATCGCCTGTGAAATGGGTGATCACATCCGCCCCGAAGGCTGGCACGATTGGCATAAGGAAGAAGCCCGCCGAAAGAGCTTTTACGCCGAATACAAAAGCCTAGGGCCCGGCGCCTGCCCCGAGGCGCGCGTATCCTGGAGCCGGCCGCTCGACGCGGCCGCTGCCGAAAAAATCCTTAAAGGCTTCCGGCAGGCTGCGGAAAGGGCGGCAGAAAATGGCTGAAGACGCGAAAAAACAGTTTTTGGACTGGTGCCGTGAACTGCAGGCCTTAGCGCAGGCGGGCCTGCATTATTCCCAAGACGTCTATGACCGGGAACGCTTCGCCCGCATCCGGGAGATTGCCGCCGAGATGCTGGCCTTTCAGAATGATTTTTCCGCCGAAAAGGTGAAAGCGGATTTTCTCCTGGATGAAGGCTATCAGACCCCTAAGCTGGACTGCCGGGCCGCCGTCATTGAAGACGGAAAAATTCTCCTGGTCCGGGAAAACAACGGACTCTGGGCCATGCCGGGCGGCTGGGTGGACCAGGATACAACGATTGCCGAAAGTACGGTCAAAGAATGCAAGGAAGAAGCGGGTCTAGACGTGCGCTGCCTGCGCCTGGTCGCCGTGCAGGACCGGGAAAAACACAACCGTCCGCCCCACGTCTTCCCGATTCTGAAAGCCTTTGTCCTCTGCGAACGCTTAGGCGGCCGCTTTCGGCCCAACAGCGAAACCACGGCCTCCGGCTGGTTTTCCCCGGATCATCTGCCGCCCCTCTGCCTCGACAAGACAACAGCTTCTCAGATTGCCCTTTGTCTGGAAGCGGC
>CALLQJ010000378.1 GCA_938014865.1 uncultured Fastidiosipila sp. | reverse complement strand
GACGGCCAAACACGGAGTCTGGCGCAAGGGACCCGGAATGAAGCTTTTCAATGCACTGCATGAGGCCTTGGATGCGCCGGAAATTATTGCGGAAAATCTCGGGGATATTAATGAAGAAGTCGATGAACTTCTAGAAGACAGCGGCTATCCCGGGATGAAGGTGCTGCAGTTTGCCTTTGACGCCACGACTGAAGCCGATGAACTGCCCTATACCTATAAGGCAAATGATGTCGTATTTACCGGCACGCATGATAATAATACGACGGCGGGCTGGCTGAAAAACCTCGATCCGGAGATCCGGGCTTTTGCCCTGGACTATGTCCGCTATAAAGAGGACGGAGAAAATGCCGGGGGAAATTCTTATGCCGCGGCGGCCCGGGCTTTTGTTGAAGAGGCCTGGTCTTTGCCCTGCGTGCTGGCCATTGCACCGCTTCAGGACTTTCTGGCCTATGGCGAAGAGGAGCGCATGAACACGCCCGGGACAAATACAGAAAAGAACTGGGTCTTCCGCGTGCAGGAGGACGCTTTAGAGGCTTTGGATAAAGCGGCCATTTACCGCCTGAACGAAGTTTATCAGCGCCTGCCTTGAATTCAGGCTTATATTAATAGGCTTATAATAGAGAAGAGAAGATTATCGGGAAAGACAGGAAGAAGGCATCATGAACTGTTATCACAGACTATGGCTGGCCGGATCTGCCGGCGCAAAAAACGGCCCGATCAGCAGCGATCTGGCCGATTTTTTAAGGGACGAGCGTGGGCTCGATACAAGGCTGCCCGAAAAGGCGGATCCTTTTCTGCTGCCCGATATGGAAGCAGCCTGTGCCCGCCTGAAACAAGCCTTTGATGCCGAAGAAAAAATCTTCATCCACGGTGATTATGATGTGGACGGCCTGACGAGCACGGCCGTGCTTGCGCGTTATTTTAAGGCCCGCGGGGCAAGGGTCATAAGCTTTATCCCGAATCGTCTGGATGACGGCTACGGCCTGGGGGAAAGCGGCATTGAAGAGGCGATTGCCTCGGATGCTGATCTTCTGCTGACAGTAGACTGCGGCATCCGCTCGCTTGAAGAAGTGCAGCAGCTCCGGGAGGCGGGGATTGACTGCATCATTACAGATCATCATGAGCCCGGAGAGGACTTGCCGGAAGCTTCAGCGGTCATCGACCCGAAGCGGGAAGACAGTGCCTTTCCCTTTGCGGAACTGGCAGGGGCCGGCGTTGCCTATAAACTGACCGAAGCGCTGGACCGCTATCTCAAGATTACGGACGAAGAAGATCCGGCGCTGCCGGCGCTGGCGATGTTAGGGACCGTCGCGGATGTGATGCCCCTGAAAGAAGAAAACCGGCGCATCGTGCTGCGGGGACTTGAGGCCTTAAAAGAGGATGCTCTGCCCGGCATTTCTTTCCTTATAAAAGAGAATCAAAAAAATCTTCAGGATATCACGGTGAAAGATCTGGCGTTTTCAGTCTGTCCCAAGCTGAATGCGGCGGGAAGAATGGGGGAAGCGACGCCCGCTTTTGACATTCTGCAGTCCGAAGACCCCGCGGAAATCCGAAGCTTGAGCGAAAAGCTTAATCGCCTGAACGACCGGCGCCGCAGCGAGGAGGCGGCCGTCGTCGAGAGCCTCGAAGCGTCTATTCAGCAAAAGCCCGAACTTTTGGCCTACCCCTTATTGCTTTTGTCCGGCGATGATTTTCATCCCGGTGTTCTGGGGATTGCGGCGTCCCGAATCCGGGAACGCTATCACAAGCCGGCCATTGTCTTCAGCAAAGCACAGGATGAACGCGATGACGAGGGGCGGGTTTTGCTCAAAGGTTCAGGACGCAGCGAGGGCAGTTTTGACCTTTTGGCCTGTCTGGAGCGGGCAAAAGATCTTTTATATACTTACGGCGGCCATAAGGCAGCCTGCGGCGTCACCTTCGCCGAAGCGGAAAAAGCGGAAGTATTTCAACGTCTGCAGACCGCGGCGGCGGAACAGAAATTCCTGCTGCAGGATACCGCCGTGCCGGCGGATGTGGATTATCTGCTTTTTTATGATGCCATGTGCACCCCGGATATCCTGCGCCGGGAAGAGTATGACAAATTACAGGCGCTCGAACCTTTCGGCAAAGGCAATGAAGAGCCTTTATGCCTCTTTGTCCGTACGGAAATTCTGGAAATCCGCATCATCGGACGAGATAATACGCATCTGCGGCTCAAAGTCAGGGGACCGGAAGGCCCCGTAGAGGTGATTGCCTTCGGCATGGCGGACCGGGCCAAGTGGCTGAACCGCGGAGATCTGGTGACAATCGCCGGCCGCCTGGAACTTAATGAATGGAACGGCAAAACACAGCTGCAGGTCCATGCGGAGGATATTCTTCTGCCCGGTGAAGAAGCACTGGCGGTACCGTCACTAAAAACGGTCCGGAAAAAACCGGAGCCGGCAGCGCTTAAGCCCTCGGACATCGTGCGTTACTGGAAAACGCTCGAGGACTTGGCCGATGAGCCTTTCCTGATTTTGTCCCTGAGGCGCATTCCTTATCTCATGCCGGCCGATAATAATTGCACCTATTCGCTGAAACAAGTAAAATCTATGCACAAGATATTTCTGGAGGCAGGTCTGATCCGAGAACTTGCCGCATTAAGTGCCGAAACAAAAATACTCGCTTTCCCCGAGCCGAAAGAGCGCGTGACGCTCAGTGATACCGCGGCCTGGCGGAAATTAGAAGAGGAAGGGGGGCTTGAAGCATGAAGACACATCATGATGAAGAAATTGAAGATAAATTAAAAAACGGTAATCTGCCGTTCCCGGACGATTGGCCCCGTTTTCCGATTATCGAGCAGGGCCTCGATCCGGCGACACCTTATGAAGAGATCAATACCGATGAGCTTCAGGAGGTCCTGGACCTGGCCCGTACCTTGATGCAGGCCTTTGCCTCTTATATTCCGGATCCGCATGACTATGATTATTCACGCCTGATCTCGGCGATCGAATTTGCCTTCAGGGCGCATATTTCGCAAAAACGTTCCACGGGTGAACCTTACATCATCCACCCGCTTACGGTGGCGATTATTTTATGCGACCTGGAAGTGGATGAGGATACCCTTGTTGCCGCGATGCTCCACGATACCGTGGAAGATACCGGCGTAACCTTGCAGGATATCTCGGAACTTTACGGGGACGATATTGTCATGCTCGTAGACGGTGTAACCAAACTCGAGAAAATGACTTATACCTCGAAAGAAGAGCTGCAGGCCGAAAATTTCCGCAAGATGTTTTTGGCGATGGCGAAAGATATCCGGGTGGTCTTAATCAAACTGGCGGACCGTCTGCATAATATGCGGACACTGGGGCACCTGCCTGCGGCCAAGCAGGAGCGCATTTCCCGTGAGACGCTGGATATTTATGCGCCTCTGGCCGGGCGCCTGGGCGTCTACCGCTGGAAGTGGGAGCTGGAAGATCTCTGCCTGCGCTATCTGGACAGCAAAGCCTTTTATGAGCTCGTCGGCGCCATCTCTCAGCGGCGCAGCGAACGCGAGCAGTATTTAGAAGAAGTCATGCTCCGTCTGGGCGAGGCGATTGAGCGCATCGGGATTCATGCCGAAATCGAAGGCCGCCCCAAGCATTTTTACAGTATATACCGCAAGATGAAGTCAAAAGACCGCAAGCTCAATGAGATTTATGATCTCTTTGCCTGCCGGGTCATTGTCGATACGGTGACCGACTGCTATGCGGTTTTAGGCATTGTGCACGACATGTACCGGCCGATGCCGGGGCGTTTTAAAGATTATATTGCCATGCCGAAGTCCAACGGCTATCAGTCTCTGCACACCACCGTAATCGGGCCGAAGGGCTTTCCCTTTGAAGTGCAGATCCGGACCAAGGACATGCACCGGGTAGCGGAATTCGGTGTTGCGGCGCACTGGCGCTACAAGGCCGACCAGGCCGGCAAGAAGATTTCCAAGCGCCGGAAGGAAGATACCGAGGCCCGGATGAAATGGCTGCGCCAGCTGCTGGACTGGCAGAAGGACATGCATAATTCCGGCGAATTCATGGAGTCGCTGCGCAACGGGCTGATTGACGACGAGGTCTTTGTCTTTACCCCGAAAGGGGATGTTGTCTCGCTGCCGGCCGGCGCCGTGCCGATCGACATGGCCTATGCCATCCACTCGGCCGTCGGCAATCACATGTTCGGGGCGAAGGTGAACGGCCGCATTGTGCCGCTTTCCTATGAGCTGCAAAACGGTGATATCGTTGAGATCCTGACCTCTGAGAAGGTCCACGGTCCCAGCCGGGACTGGCTGAATCTGGTCAAGAGTTCAACGGCAAAAAACAAGATTAATCACTGGTTCAAAAAACAGATGAAAGGCGAGGCCATCAGCAGAGGACGAGATCTGGTGGAGCGGGAAATCCGCAAAGACGGTTTCGTGTCGCTGCAGCTTCTGCGTCCGGAATTCCTGCAGCCGATTTTAAAACGCTATTCGCTGAAGACGGCCGATGACCTTTTTGCCGTGATCGGACACGGATCTTCCGGCATTACGGCAGCGAAAATCGTCCCCAAGCTGCGCGACGAATACATAAAGACTCTAAGTGAAGAAGAAAGAACCCGTCTGGGCTACCGCATCGGCGATAACGGCCAGGTTTTGTATAATCCGGTCAATCCTGTACTGGCAGAAGCAAGAAAAAATGCCGAGAAAGGCATCGACAAACCGGCCACCGCAGCGACGAAGCGGGCGCAAAATGAGTTCGGGATCATCGTAGAAGGCGTTGACAACTGCCTCTTGTCCCTGGCCCGCTGCTGCAATCCCGTGCCGGGCGATCCCATCATCGGTTTTGTTACGCGGGGAAGGGGCGTGACGGTTCACCGCCGGGATTGTCCGAATATCCGCCATATCCTTTATGCCTCGCTCGATTCCGAAGATGACAGTGATAATGCCTCCCGCCTCATCGATGTCCACTGGGATGATGACGGCAGCGAGGGCATCTACTGGGTGCCGATCATTATTACCGCCCGTGACCGCAATCATCTTTTGGGGGATATTTCGAATGCCATCGCCGAAGAGCGTGTCTCGATTATTTCCGGGCAGATCAACGCCGTAAAAGATGTGACGGCCACGCTGCAGATGACGATAGAAGTCCATTCCCAGAATCAATTTGACCGGGTAATGGGCCGGATCAAAGCGATTAAAGATGTTTCCGATGTCAGGCGCGGCGGCGTCTGACGCGTTTTGGGAAAATATTACAGCCTTTTAACCGGAGCCCTGAAGGCTCCGGATTTTTTCGGCCGTCCGCTTCGGGCGGGAGGCGGAGCGGGGAACGGTCTGAAAGAAAGCAAGAAAAACTTTCAAGCAGAATGCCGCAAAGGGGGAGGGCTTTTTTATCCGAAAGGCTGAAAAACGGCGTAATATAATAATTATTACAAAAAACAGATAAAATGAAATCAATATGTAGTGGTAAGTGACTTGGAAATACTACAAGATGTAGTGTAGAATGGATAAGCGTCAAAAATAAAGCGGCCGCAAGGTCGTCTTTTAAATTCACGGAAGAGAGTTGTAATTATGGCAAAAAACGTCGGTGATCTGATCAAAAGAGTGTTTACGAAGGACCTGGAAAAAGACAAGGCGCTCTGCGTCTATGACCTTTTTCGCTGGGAGAAGCGGACCGTCTGTCTGAAAGACCGGAAGACGGGCAAAGTCCTGACCGAGATGAAAGATGTGGAATTCCCGGACTTTTATTCGCAGAATGCGGTCGATATTATTGTGTCCAAATATTTCCGCAAGGCGGGGGTGCCCGAAAGCGGGCATGAAACCTCCCTGCGCCAGCTCGTCCATCGCATGGTGGATTTCTGGGTCGCGGCTCTGCGCGAAGAGGGCATGATTACGGAAGAAGAAGGCGAAATTTTATACGACGAACTGGCGTATATGATTTTGAGCCAGCGTTTCGCGCCCAATTCTCCGCAGTGGTTTAATACCGGTCTTAAACGCGCTTACGGCATCACCGGCGGCAAGAGTGACTTATATTATTACGATGAAAAAGAAGGCAAGGTAAAAATCTCGGAAGACGATTATACGAGAACACAGGCCTCTGCCTGCTTCATTTTATCGGTGGAAGATAAGCTTCTCGGCGATCATTCCATTTCCGAAACCTATGTGACCGAAACCAAATTATTTAAAGGCGGTTCGGGGACCGGTTCTAACTTTTCGGCCATCCGCGGACGCGGCGAAAAACTCTCCGGCGGCGGTGTATCTTCCGGCCTGATGAGTTTCCTGCGCGGCCTTGACCGCAATGCGGGGGCGATTAAATCCGGCGGCACCACACGGCGTGCGGCTAAAATGGTCTGCCTGGATATCGATCATCCGGACATTGAAGATTTTGTCATGTGGAAATCCAGGGAAGAAGACAAGGCCCTGGCCTTAATGAAAATGGGCTATGACGGCGATATTGACGGCGAGGCTTACAATACGGTCTCGGGCCAGAACTCCAACAACTCGCTGCGGATTTCCGATGCCTTCATGCAGATGGTGGACGATCTCGACCGTCATCCGGAAGCAACGCTGGAGCTGAAGGGGAGAGTAGATCCTTCTGTTAACCGCAATATTCCGGTCAAAAAACTCTGGAATGAAATCAATGAAGCGGCCTGGCGCTGCGCCGACCCGGCCCCGCAGTTCTCCGACACCTTTAATGCCTGGCATACCTGCCCGGCCGGTGAAGACGGCGATGTGGGAGCACGTCATAATAAACTCAATTCCACCAACCCCTGCGGCGAGTACGCTTTTCTGGATGATACCAGCTGCAATCTGGCATCATTGAATCTCTATGCATTCTATGATCAGGAAAAGCAGCGTTTCAATCTGCCGGAATTTGTGCATGCCGTCGGTCTGGCGCAGCTCGTACTGGAAGCCTCCATCGTCTGGGGCCAGTTCCCGACCGAAGATATCGCACGCAGAACCCATTTATTCAGAACGACGGGCCTGGGTTTTGCCAACTTGGCTTCGCTGCTGATGGTCTCCGGGCTGCCTTATGATTCCACGGAAGCCAGAACCTATGCGGCGGCCCTTGCGGGTGTCCTGACCGGCCAGAGCTATGCGGTTTCCGCGCTGATGGCCAAAAAGGTCGGTCCCTTTGCGAAATATGATATTAATAAGCCTTATATGCTCCGGGTCATCCGCAATCATGCGCGGGTCGCCGGGGCCCGGAAGGATAAGCTCGAAGGCCTTAATTACGAGCCGCTTATGGTCAATCATGAGCTTCTGAAAAATATGGGCCATGAAGACTTGTCGCTGCAGCTGAAAAAATCCTGGGAAGAAGCTTTGTGCCTGGGTGAGAAATTCGGCTACCGCAATGCACAGGTCAGTGTGATGGCGCCGACGGGGACCATTGCCTTTGCCATGGACTGTGCCTCAACCGGCATCGAGCCCTTCTTCTCACACATCAGCTATAAAAAACTGGTCGGCGGCGGCTTCATGATCATCGCCAATCCCGTGATCAAGCAGGCTCTGAAAAATCTCGGCTACGATGAGAAAACGGCGGAAGGCATTGTCGACTATATCGACCATAAAGATGAAAACGGCATGGTCGCCGACGGCAAGCTCGAAGGCGCGCCCGGCTTCCGGGAGGAAGATCTGTCTATCTTTGATACCGCCAATGTCTGCGGCAGCGGCGAGCGTTATATTGCGCCGAGCGGGCACGTGCTGATGGTGGCGGGGATTACGCCTTTGGTGAGCGGGGCAATTTCCAAAACCGTGAACCTGCCGAACTCTGCGACGGTGGAAGACTTTAAAAATGTACATCTGCTGGCCTGGAAGACGGGCGTCAAGGGCATCACGCTTTATCGTGACGGCTCCAAGAATGCCCAGCCGCTGAACAACACCTTTTCGATGGGCTCCTCGGAAGAAGAACTGGAGAATCTCAGCTATCATGATCTTCTGGACTATGCCAAAGAAGCGAAGCAGTCTCTGGAGATCAAGGAAAAGCAGCCTTCCACGAGGACGAAGCTGGTCGGCATCCGCTCCGGCAGAACCCATCCCGCGAAGATTGACGACATCAAGATTTACACCACGGTGAACCGTGACGAAGAAGGGCGCATTTCTGAAATCTACATTACGACGGACCGGGAAGGCACAACGATTATGGGCCTCCTGAACTCCTTGTCCAAGACGATTTCCGTTATGCTGCAGTACCATATTCCGGCAGCGACGATTTCCAAAATGCTGCGCGGCCAGAAATATGAGCCGTACGGCTTTGTACAGCGTCACCCGAATATCAAATACGTGCACTCGATCTCCGATTTGATTTCCAAGATCATCGACATTGAGTTAGGCGACTATTCCAGGGTCCAGGTGAAACCTGCCGCCTACATCGCCGATGCCGTGGAGCATCAGGATGTGGACGAAGAAGAACGGGAAAATGCCGAAGTCCTCGACCGTCTGATTGAAGAAAAAGAGCAGAAGCTCAGGGAAGATGAAGGGGACAACTACCAGCCCTTCGATCCTTTCACGCAAAGCTTCATTCACGAATCGGCCCGGGAAGCGGCGCTGCACGGCGAACGTCTTTATGACGGCTCGACCTGCCCGACCTGCTCGAGTACGCGTATGGTCCAGAACGGCACCTGCAAGGTCTGCCTGGACTGCGGCACCACGACAGGCTGCAGCTGATCTGAAAGGAAATAAATCATCTTGAGAACGCCGGGCTTTTGACGGCGTTCCGGGGCCGGATCCGGCCGGGTTTTTGCAGCTCGGCCGGTCCTTTTTTTATGCGGACAAAAGCCCGATTAGTGAAAAGAGATTGGTGAGTTTAGCTGATTTCGCTGCCGGGCTTTTGTTTAAATGCATAAAACGCATGATATAATATATACTAGAAAAGTACATAAATAATGATAAATATAGTTTAAATTATAAACATAGCCAAGCGAACTAAGACAATATTGACAAATGAACAGCACGACCTTAAGATAAATCTGTACAGTATTTTGGAAACGTTAACGGAAACGTTTCCAAATATACAAGCGTTTACAGCAATTGTAGGAGGAATAAAAGATGAGGAAAAAGCTATTATCATTGGGCGTTGTCGCAGCCCTGTCCTTAGGCCTTTTGGCCGGATGCGGCGGCAAGAACAACAACGAGAACAAAGAAACGGATGCGCCGACGCAGGAAGCGACCGAAGCGCAGGAAAAAGAAACTGAAAAAGAGACGGAAAAAGAGACCGAGAAAGAAACAGAAAAAGAGACAGAAAAAGAAGACGACGGGGAGACGGCGTCTGACGGTTCTGTTTATTATCTGAACTTCAAACCCGAGCAGGATCTGCAGTGGCAGGAACTGGCTGAGTATTATACAAGGGAGACGGGTGTAGAAGTTAAGGTCCTGACGGCAGCTTCCGGTACCTATGAATCGACGCTTAAGTCGGAAATGGCCAAGACGGATTCGCCGACCCTATTCCAGGTGAACGGTCCGGTACGTCTGGCGGCCTGGAAAGATTACTGCTATGACTTAAAGGGCAGTGACATTTACAATGAACTTTCCAGCGAAGACTTTGCGCTGATGGACGGCGACAGTGTGGCCGGCATCGGTTATGTTATCGAGACCTATGGTCTTATTTATAACAAGGCACTGCTTGAAGAAGCCGGTTATACGCAGGACGATATCAAGAACTTTGAAGACCTGAAGAAGGTTTCCGAAGATATTACCGCAAGAAAAGATGAACTCGGCTTTTCCGCGTTCACCTCTTCCGGCATGGATCCCTCCTCAGACTGGCGTTTCAAGACTCATCTGGCCAATATGCCGATCTACTATGAATATCAGGCCGATAATATTGACGTCACTGATGCCATCAAGGGGACCTATTTAGACAACTATCGTCAGATCTGGGACCTTTACATTAATAATGCAACCTGTGATCCGGGTCTTCTGTCCACGAAGACAGGTGACGATGCGGTCGCTGAATTTGTAACCGAACAGGCTGTTTTCTATCAGAACGGTACCTGGGCTTATAACGATGTTTCCGAGCTCGGCGAAGAGAATCTCGGGATGCTCCCGATTTACATCGGCGTCGAAGGCGAAGAAAATCAGGGCCTGTGCACGGGCACGGAGAACTACTGGTGCGTCAATAAGAAGGCGGACGAAGCGGACATTCAGGCCACCTTGGATTTCATGAACTGGTGTGTCACCTCTGAAGTCGGCACCAAGGCACTTTGCGGTGTAGATGCTGCGATGCCTTCCGGCGATGACGGGATGGGCTTTGTCATTCCTTTCAAGAAGAATCTTGAATCCGAGAATCCTCTTGTAAACCTTGCCAACGAATACGTGGCCGAAGGGAAGACCCCGGTATCCTGGAACTTCTCGACCATGCCTTCCGAAGAATGGAAGAACGGTGTGGGTTCGGCTCTGACCAGCTATGCGGCAGATCAGACGGACGAGAATTGGGAAGCGGTCGTAACAGCCTTTGTTGACGGCTGGGCCGAGGAATATGCAGCCAGCAATTCCTAAGTCTTTATAAACACAAGCTCGAGCGGACGGGCGGGCGATATCACTCGCTCCCCCGTCCGTTTTTTATCCTAGGAGGTTCCGGATGGAAAAAGCAATCAAGCGCTACTGGCCGATCTTTTTGATTCCCACGATGGCCGCATTCCTGATCGGTTTTATTGTTCCCTTCGCCATGGGACTCTGGCTTTCGCTTTGTGAATTTACCACGGTGACGGATGCGGTGTTTGTCGGTTTGAAAAACTACATCAGAGCGTTTCAGGATCCTGTATTCCTGCATGCTTTCTGGTATACGGCGCTCTTTGCCCTGGTCTCTTTGTTTATCATCAATATATTTGCGTTTGCCATCGCTTTGGCCCTTACCCAAAATGTGCCCGGAACGAATCTTTTTCGTACCGTATTCTTTCTGCCGAATCTCATCGGCGGCATCGTTTTAGGCTATATCTGGCAGCTGATTTTTAACGGCGTCTTAGCCAAGTACAATGCAGCCCTGGCCTTGAATGAGTGGTACGGTTTCTGGGGGCTGATCATTTCGGTAAGCTGGCAGCAAATCGGATATATGATGATCATTTATATCGCCGGACTGCAGTCCATACCCGAAGATCTGCAGGAAGCCGCCCGCATCGACGGCGCAAATGCGAGACAGCGGCTTTTCCATGTGACCATTCCCATGATGATGCCGTCCATCACCATCTGCACCTTCCTGACCATCACCAACGGCTTCAAGCTCTTTGACCAGAACCTCTCCCTCACGGCAGGGGAACCGTCGAAGATGTCGGAGATGCTGGCGCTTAATATTTACAACACCTTCTACGGCCGCGTCGGCTGGGAAGGGGTCGGACAGGCTAAGGCCGTGGTCTTCTTCGTTCTCGTGGTCGCAATCGGCATGATTCAGCTGCGGCTGACCCGCACAAGGGAGGTACAGCAATGAAGGCAAGCAAGAAGAGAAAAACCTTTAACGGCATCAGCACCGTTATATTAGCGCTGCTGGGCTTTGCTTACATCATTCCTATCCTGGTGGTTTTGATCAATTCTTTTAAAAAGAAAGCCTTTATCAGTCTGCAGCCCTTTAATCTACCGACGGCCAAGAACTTTATCGGCCTGGAAAACTACCGGGTAGCGATTGATCAGTACGGCTTCCTGAAAGCGGTCGGCTGGACCTTTTTTATCACCATCGGTTCGGTTTTCCTGATCCTTTTATGCACCTCGATGTGCGCCTGGTTTATTACCCGGGTGAAGAAAAAAGTGACGCAGGCGATTTATTTCCTCTGTGTTTTCTCCATGGTGGTGCCCTTTCAGATGGTCATGTTTACGCTTTCCTTGGTGGCGGACCGGCTGAAGCTGAATACCCCCTGGGGCATTATCATTGTCTACCTCGGCTTCGGGGCGGGACTTGCGGTTTTCATGTTCTCGGGTTTTGTGAAATCGATTCCCATTGAGATCGAAGAAGCGGCACTGATTGACGGCAGTTCCCCTTTAAAGATGTTTTTTTCCGTCGTGCTGCCGATTATGAAACCGACTTATATTTCCGTCGGCATCCTCGAAACGATGTGGATATGGAATGACTTCCTGCTGCCGTATCTGGTCTTGGATATCAACAAATACAAGACCATTCCCATTATCATTCAGTACATGAAAGGCAGCTACGGCCGTGTGGATATGGGCGCGATTATGGCGGCCCTGATCATGGCGGTTATTCCGGTGATCATTTTCTATCTCAGCAGTCAGAAGTATATTATTAAGGGTGTTGCGGCGGGGGCCGTGAAAGGCTGAGAAGACAGGACTAAGCGCAGTAAAGACTAAAGCGCTCAGAAAGCAAAAGCCCTCGGGAAAACGCGACGAAGAATAAGAAAGAGAAAGGCAAGCGGATGGCAATCACGATTAAGGACATTGCGAAGTGGTCAGGCTACAGTGTCGGTACTGTATCCAGGGTGCTTAATAATCATCCGGATGTCAGTGATAAGGCACGCCAAAAAATCCTGGCCGTCATACACGAGAAGAATTTTGAACCGAATGCGAATGCGCGGCATTTGAAAATGCAGCAGCGTTCGGCGGTCGCCATCCTGGTCAAAGGAACGAATAATCTTCTCTTTGCCGATATTCTGGAGCGTACGCAGGATCTGATCCTGAAAAACGGGGAAGAGGCCTTTGTGGCCTACTTGGATGAAGACGAAAATGAGGTGGCGGAAGCCATTAAAATTTATCGGACCCGGCGGCCGAAGGGCTTTATTTTCCTGGGCGGGGACCTTGAATATTTCCGGCGGGATTTTAAGCATATAAAGGTGCCGAGCGTCCTGCTGACGAACAGTGCCGAGACGCTGAATTTCCCGAACCTCTCGAGCTTTACCATCGACGACCGCGCGGCAGCGGGCCGGGTCATTGATCTTTTTTACGAAAACGGTCACCGGCACATTGCCGTCGTAGGCGGCAATCTTTCGCATGACCAGATCAGCTACCGGCGGATCCAAGGTGTCGAAGAAAAGATGCAGGCCCACGGCCTGGCCTTTGAACTTGAGAAGCAGTATGAGCCCTGCCGCTTTTCGCTTTCGGAAGGCTACCGCGCTACCCGCAAGCTTCTGGCCGGGAATAAAGATATGACTGCGCTCTTTGCCTTGAGTGACGTCATTGCCTTCGGCGCGATCCGGGCGATTTACGATTCGGGACTGAGGGTCCCTGAAGATATTTCCGTCGTCGGTTTTGACGGGATTGAAACCGGAGATTACACAATACCGCGGCTTTCGACGATTTACCAGAATACGGAACGTCTGGCCGGCAGCGGGGTCTATACCTTATTGCAGAGGCTTCATTTCAACAGCGGTGCCGTACATGAAATTATTCCCTACGAACTTAAAATCCGGGAAAGCGTAAGGGCGCTGAAGTAAAGTACATGCTGCCGGAAGAAAGCTGAACGAGAGATAATCAGCAGATGAGAATGAGAAAGGTTGGTCTTATATGAGAAGGGCCGGTGTTTTGCTGCCGCTTTCTGCTTTGCCTTCCCCTTGGGGAATCGGCACGGCGGGGCGGACGGCGCGAGAATTTATAGATTTTCTGCAGGCGGGAGGACAGGCCTACTGGCAGG
>CALLQJ010000377.1 GCA_938014865.1 uncultured Fastidiosipila sp. | reverse complement strand
ATACGAGATTAAGCGTTGTGACTGGAGTTCAGACGTGTGCTCTTCCGATCTCATTCGGCACCTTGCCTTGCAGGGCTTCCTGCTCCGTCCGCATGTCCCGAAGATACTTGCGGTAAAAAGGAAGGGCTTTTGTTAAGAAAAGCGCGGACGCGGCAAAGACCTGCGCATCCCCTGTCCAGCCCATTTTTTCGTCGCGCTGCGGACAATCTGTCGGCACGTCAATGAAATTGCTTTTCCGGCCCCATTCGATATTGGAAAGAAGCTGATTAATCCCGGGGTGCCCCGTTTCCAAGCTTGAAGCCGCTTCTAAATCTGTACTCAGGACCAAAAAGCGGAAATCGTCGGCCTTGAGCGCCTCGATGCCTTCGACCTTGACATAGCGACCGCCGTAAAAGGTGAACTTAGGCTCGAGGATCTTTTCTCCCCCGGCTGAAGTAAAGCGATATTCCGCCTTAGCACTGCGGTAATTATCGCGGTAGAAATTGCCGTCCTGCAGGACTTCGCCGAACTGCAGGCGGATCGTCTGCCCCGGCTTGCTTCGCACGTTCAGGCGGAAAATACCGGCCGCATTCTGTCCGGTGTCGAGGACCGTCTCCCCTTTCGGCGTGTGAATCAGCTTCGGCGTCAGCAGATCCGTCACCACGACCGGCGGACTCAGGCGCTCCGTAAGTTTCGCCTTCAGGGCCGCATCATCTGAAGCAGGCAGGACCCGCTCCTCTTCTGCCGGCCTGAGGTTTTCGTTGCAGTACTCGCCGTCATAAAGGTTTGAAAAATAAATCCCCGAACGCCGCAGCTTCCAGCTTTCATCCGTGCCGATGATCTCTTCGCTGCCGTCCTCGTACACAAGACGCAGCTCGGCGATCAGGAGCCACTCATTCCCGTAATAGCCGTCTTTTTTGCCGCTGAAGCCGAAGCGCCCTTTATACCAGCCGTTGCCGAGCATCACTTCGAGGCGATTGTTTTTCTCCAGAAGCGCCGTGACATCATAGCTTTGATACTGCAGCCAGCGCTCGTAATTATTGCAGTAAGGCGTCAGGTACTCCTCCCCGACCCTCTTGCCGTTTAAAGACGCTTCATAAAGGCCCAAAGCGCAAATATAAAGGCGGGCAGATTTTACGGCCTCGGAAGATGAAAAATCCCGGAAGAAAACAGGGTGCCGCGGCTCCTCCGAATCGCAGCTGATCCACTC
>CALLQJ010000376.1 GCA_938014865.1 uncultured Fastidiosipila sp. | reverse complement strand
CGGCGCAGGGCGCTCTTTTGCCGCCAAAGAAGCTTTCGCTGATACGCCGGGTCCTGCGGCCGCCAGCAAAGCGCTCAGCAAAAGCGCTGTGGCTTTTTTTGCAGCGGCTCCCTTATTTTGCCGAAATCGCTGAAAATGCTTACGCATGAATGTTCTCCTTTCGGATCCCCTTTATTTCTTTATGTCCTGATCTTTGATCGTTTGCTTTATGTCCTGATCTTTGATCGTTTGCTTTATGTCCTGATCTTTGATCTTTTTCTGCTCTGCCGTCAAGGCAGTTTTTGCCGTTTCTGTGCTTTCGGAAGTTCCCGTCCGGTACTTGCCCTTGCTGATGCCGATGATTTTCCCGTCCCGGATATCAAAAATACGATCGGCGTACTGGGCCAGTTCCTGATCGTGCGTCACCATGATGACCGTCTGCCCGTTCTGCTTGGAAATCGAGCGGATCAGCTGCATGATGTCCGCCGAGGTCTTGGAATCGAGGTTTCCCGTCGGTTCATCGGCAAAAATAATATCCGGCTGCACCACCAGAGCCCTGGCAATGCCCACTCTTTGCTGCTGTCCGCCGGACATCTCATTCGGTTTATGATTCAGGTGACTTTTGAGCCCCACATAGGTCAGCATTTTTTTCGCCTTAAGCTCACGCGTATAGCGCTCCTCCCCCTGAAAACTCAGCGGCAAAGCCACATTTTCCACCGCCGTCATGCCCTGCAGCAGATTAAAAGACTGGAAGACAAAGCCGACATGATCCCGCCGGAATGCGACCAGTTCATTCTCACTCATTTTATTGATGATTTTATTGTTGATATTGATATAGCCCTTCGTCGGAGGCTCCAGCCCCGCCAAAAGGTTCAAAAGCGTAGATTTTCCCGAGCCGGACGTGCCGACAATCGCGCAGAATTCCCCCTTTTCCACCGAAAAGGAGACGCCGTTCAAGGCAAACACCCTCGACTGCCCGACACGATAGATCTTGTAAAGATCCCGCACCGTAATAAGCATGAAAACCTCCTCTTGCATTAAGAAAAGCCCGGCCCCTCCCCGCATCCTGTGCTGCGGAGCAAAACGCATTTTTCAGGCAGGGCTCTGCAGCTCGTTTGAGTATAAAACAAGGACCGGAAGACGGCAATAAAATTTCGCCCCGGAATAAAACGCCGGAACAGCGCAAAAGCCCTGCCCCGGCGTATAAAAATTTCAATCTCCGGCTCCCGCCTGCCTCAGGCTTTCTCCGCCGCCTCAACAATCGCACGGTTCACTTTCTTCCGAAGCGAAAGCAGGTATTGATCCGTACGCGGATAAGCCGAAAAAGTCAAAGGCGCCTCCGTCTCCTCATCGATAAGATCCAGCACAAAATCCCGGCCCCGAAGTCCTTCTAAAAGGCGCAGTGCCCTAAGATCCTGCAGCCCCGCAAAAAAGACGCGGCTGCGCAGAGAATCATGGGCCGTCCCGTCCGCGGCGGGATAGACCAGGAAGGGGTCCCCCGAAGGAAAAGCCCCGCCCGCATCCGTCGTCAGATAGGGGTTGACCGGGCGGATCGAATACTGCGTATTATAAAAATTAAAGCCCCAGTGCAAAAAGCCTTCTATATCATATTTATAAAGCTGCACCCCGATCATACGGTTTCGCCTCGACGGCATGGCCATAAAGCGATTGCTGACCTTGACCCCCTGCGAGCAGCAGTAATAGGTCCAAAGCCCCGGGATCCCGGCCTGCAGAAAGGGCTCGATATGATCCGAAGAGGGGATCGGTTTTTCCACCAGGCCTTTTTCATAAAAGGCAAAATCACTCAAGGCATCAATCACCCGGCAGTCCCGAAGCAAGGGTTCAACGAGTTCTTTGGCCTTCCGGTACGAGTGAAGATCCGCCTCGGTCG
>CALLQJ010000375.1 GCA_938014865.1 uncultured Fastidiosipila sp. | reverse complement strand
CCCGTCACGGGCAGCTTCTCGTCCGCCCCTTCCCCCGTCGCTTTGGGGGTCGGCGTCGGCCGGCTGAAGACCGGTTTCAGCGACAAAGTGCCGCTCTCATTTTCCAGCGTAATCTTTTCCACGTCTTCAGCGGAGACTTTAATCAGCGGATCTTTGGATTCAAAAGCAGCGCTTTCTTCCGTTTCATCCGTGCTGCCGGACGGTTCACCCAAAATCTTAACCAGGGCAAAGCCGCCCAGCAATACCGCCAGAATGACCAGCATGATGATCAGCGAACGCGTTTTTTTCATCTTCCTCTCTCCTTGCGATTAAAGGTGTTTGCGTTTCTGATAGACAGCCAGAGCCGTCACCAGAAGCGCTGCCGGAATGATGGCCATGAACATCACACTCATAAACTGAACCGAGGACTGAGATTTCGGTGCAATGGCATAGCTGACCACGCCCTTAGGCTGAATCAGAAGCGACTCGTCGGAGTGTTCGGCCATATTGCTCATGTAGGACATGGCGCTGTTGGCCAGAAGGTAATTGCCGGCAGTGTTCATATAGTTATACAAGATAGCATCCATGAAGGGATAGGCGGAGCCGAAGACCGCAACCTTCGCCGACTTGGTGACGTTGGTACCGTCCATAAAGCCGGTATTTTCGGAAAACATAGCGGCATTCTGCTTGGCAGGCTGCGAGACATTGTTTTTATCGCCGCCGATCAGACGGGTCGCCTGATCACTGCTCGTCAGAACAGGCTCTGTTTTGATCCAGTCCTGCGCGCTGTCGGCGCTCGTCACGGCGCGGCTGTCGATGACCACGGCGTAATCCATGGTGTTATTGGGGCTGTAGAGTTTTCCGCCTTTGATGTCCGCAATAAACGAGCCGCTGTCATCGGCAAAAGCCTTCTGTGTATCATTTTCCTGAATCAGGTCATTGGTCAGCTTCAGGTTAAACTCGCGCAGCAGGCTGTTGAGATTCGGCATTTCAAAGGTGCCGTAATCTACCATGACCATGAAGCTTCCGCCCTTCTTGAGAAAGTCAAGATAGACCTCGGCTTCGCCGGACGAGATATCGTTTTTAGGCGAGAGCATCAAGAGCAGTTCCGCATCTTCCGGCACGGCTTCGGCCGTCAGGGAATCAAAAGACTTCACCAAATAGTTATTCTGCTCCAAAAGCATGTTTAAAATGGTGAAATACTTATCAACCTCTGCCTCGCCGTGTCCTTCGGTCAGATAAACAACCGGCGTGAAATCAGAGGTGACCAGACGGACGGCGCCGGTGAGCGCTTCTTCCGCCGTGTAGCCGGTCACGTAATACTGCTGCACCTGAATCAGATCCTGAGGGGTCAGCACTTTCAGCTTGCTGTAGTCTTCATTCGCCACCACAATCTGATTCTGCTTGAGCTGATGCACATTATTCGGATCAATTTCCGTAAGGACGGCCGGATTTTCTACCGGATTTTCATAATGCACCTCAAGGGTTCCGTCCGAAACTTCCTCATACTGATCCAGCAGATTCGGAATGAAGCTCAGATCTCCGGCGGCAATTCTGCTGCCGTAGCCGTCCCGGTTTGCCAGGACGACAACTTTCACTTTTTTATCATTCTCTTCCAAAATCTGCTCAGTAATGTCGCCGATGCTCGCCGCTTTATTGGCGGTCCAGTCAAACTGCCATTTGGCGCCGACCAGGCTGTTTAAAATCACGTTCACGGTGATGACAATGGCAATCAGCACCAGGACGGAAATCCAGGCCGTACGCTTCAGTGTTTTATTGCGCTTGTCGACTTGCGGCTTATTCTTTTTGCTGCGTTTGTCTTTTTTCTTTTCAGACTTCTTATTTTCAGGCTCCTTGCCGGCAGTTTCGGGAGACGCGGCTTCCGCTTTGCGGCTGTCCTCCTCTGCGGCAGGCTCTGCGGCGCTGCGTTCTTTTTCTTCGCTCGCAGACGCTTCATTCAGCTTTTCTGTTTTTTCTTTATTTTCTTCATTCATCGCTTTATTTTCGTTTTTATCAGACATAAGCTCTTCCTCCTCTCACTTGCTCCAGCGGCGTCTTTCGGTAATCTGCATCGTGATGTAAAGGAAAACCACGATCATGCTGAGGAAATAAATGATGGTCAAAAGATCAAATACACCGCGGGAGAAATCCTGCAGGCGGTTCGCCGGGTTCAGCCAGTCAATGGCCTTGGTCACCGCTTCGCCGGCCGAGGCATCAAAGCTTGCCGGGATGATGTCCAGGAAGTCGGCCTGATTGAACAGTGAGGTCACCAGTGAACCTAAAATGGAACTTAAGGCACCGAGTATTTCAAACGATGCAAAGATCACAAATGAAATAACGGCGGCGATAATCTGATTCTCCGTAAGCGACGAGGCAAAGATACCGATGGCCAGATAGGTAAAGGCCGTCAGCAG
>CALLQJ010000374.1 GCA_938014865.1 uncultured Fastidiosipila sp. | reverse complement strand
ATCTGCAAGATTCTGCAGGAAGACGAGCTGAAGGAATTTAAGGAGACGCTCCGGATTGATGAGGATTCGGTCCTGCTCTTTATCAGCACGGAAGGCGATACCGACCGCAAGAATTATTATGATGTTGTCTGGGACGGCAAATACCCCAGCTGCTGAGCAGATACGGCAGAGCCTTGTTCCCTCCGGGGGGCAGGGCTTTGATTTTATAAAAATTCTTCTTATTTCAAAGAAGATCACTTTACACGATTTGTTTTACATTATTTTCTGCCGCGGGTAAACGGCAGATCCGCCGAAAAGACGAAAGAAAGTGAAGGTTAGGTCTATGGCAATGAATACGGAAAAGGCAGTGGTCGAACTGACGCAGAAACTGATTCAGCAGCAAAGCTATTCGGGGCATGAAAAAGGGGTCTCGGATGCGCTTGTTGAGTTTTTCGAAGCGAACGGCTTTGATGAGACGCATGTCGATAAATACGGCAATACCATAGGGTGTATTAAGGGTTCAAAGGACGGCCCTAAAATTCTTTTTGACGGGCATATGGATACCGTGCCGGTTACGAATGAAGACGAGTGGAAGTATCCGCCTTTTGCCGCGGAAATCCATGACGGCAGGATTTACGGACGCGGCACCAGTGACATGAAAGGCGCCCTGGCGTCTATGGCGGTCGCGGCCGCGCATTATAAAGAAGAGACCGGCGGCGATTTTGCCGGAGCGATTTATGTGGCGGGCGTGGTCCATGAAGAGATTTTTGAAGGCGTGGCGGCCCGGGAGATCAGTGCCTATGTGAAACCGGATTACGTCATCATCGGCGAAGCGTCACAGGGCAATGTCAAGATCGGGCAGAGAGGCCGCGGCGAAATTAAAGTGGAAGTCTTCGGCAAACCGGCCCATTCGGCCAATCCCGAAAAAGGCATCAATGCCGTGTATAAGATTTGCAATATTATCCGCGAAATTCAGAAATTAGAACCTACGTCCCACCCCGTTTTAGGGAAGGGCATCCTGGAACTGACCGATATTAAATCGAGTCCTTATCCCGGTGCGAGCGTGGTGCCCGAATACTGCATGGCGACTTATGACCGCCGCCTTCTGGTCGGCGAAACGCCGGAATCGGTGCTGAAGCCGCTGCAGGATCTGATTGACAAGATGATGCAGGAAGATCCGGAACTGAAGGCCAAAGTCTCCTATGCCGCAGCCGAAGAAGAGTGTTTCACCGGCGAGAAGATCCGCGGCGAGCGTTTCTTCCCGGGCTGGCTTTTTGATAAAGAAGAGCCTTGGGTCGAGGCGGTGATGGAGGAGCTGGCGAAGAAGGATCATCATCCGGAAATCACCCAGTATAATTTCTGCACGAACGGTTCGCACTATGCGGGCGAGGCGGGAATCAAGACCTTGGGGCTCGGGCCGTCCAAAGAAAACCTGGCCCACACGGTCAATGAATATATCGAAATCGAGCAGCTGAATCTGGCGGTGGATTCCTACGACGCCATTATGAAAGCCTTGCTGAAATAAGGATAAGGGAAAAACCTTTGCGAAGCCGCCTCCGGGCGGCTTTCCCTGACGGCGGAAGAGAGGGAATTATATGTATGATGTTCTGATTAAGAACGGATGGATTGCAGACGGCAGCGGGAAGAAGCCTTTCAAAGGCAATATTGCGATTGAGGGGGAAGTTCTGCGCCTGATTGAGGGGGAGCCGGAAGCGAAAGAGGTGATCGATGCGTCGGGAAAATATGTGACCCCCGGTTTCATTGATACGCATTCGCACTCGTCTTTGATGGTGAATGAAAAACCGTTTCTGGCGCCGAAAGTCTTCCAGGGCATCACCACGGAAGTGCTGGCGCAGGACGGCATGGGCCCGGCGCCCGTGAATGAAGAGACCCTGGCGCCGTGGAAAATTGCGATGTCCGGCCTGGAAGGGCAGTGGGACATCGAATGGAACTGGCGGACGGTCGATGAGTATCTGGATCATCTCGAAACGCTGGAGCTCGGGCCGAATATGGTCTATCTGGCCCCGCACGGCAATCTGCGCATGGTGTCTATGGGCCTGGAAAACCGCAAGCCGACGCCCGAAGAACAGGAAAAAATGAACGAAGAACTGCAGAAGGCTTTTGATGCGGGCGCCTTCGGCATGTCGACGGGAATGATTTATCCGCCCTGCTGCTATGCCGATATTGAAGAGTTTATTGCGCTCGGCAAGGTCCTGGCGGAAAACGACGGCATCTTTGTGACGCATCAGCGCTCCGAAGCGGACAGCATTTTAGAGTCTATGGAAGAAATTATGCGCATCGGACGTGAGTCCGGCTGCCGCTGCCATTTTTCGCATTTCAAATGCTGCGGGAAGAAGAACTGGCCGAAGGTGCCGAAGGTTCTGGACATCCTGGACCGGGCCCGGGAAGAAGGCCTCAAGGTCTCTTTGGATCAGTATCCTTATGTGGCCGGCTCGACGATGATGAGCGTCATTCTGCCGCCCTGGGCGCATGACGGCGGGACGGAAAAACTTCTGGAACGTCTGGATGATCCGGCGCTTCGTGAAAAGATGAAAGAAGACATTCAAAACGGCATTGAAGGCTGGGATAATTTCATTGATTTTGCCGGCTTGGACGGCATCTACATCACCTTTGTCCAGCATCCGGAAGCGGAGCAGTATGTCGGCATGAACCTGATTGAACTCGGGGAAGCGACGGGCAAGGATCCTTATGATGCTATTTTCGATCTGATCCGGGACGAAGAAAATATTGTCGGCCTGGTCGACTTTTACGGGACCGAGGAACACGTCAAAACCTTTATGCAAAGACCGGAACAAAATGTCTGCACGGACGGGATCATCGGCTCGCAGCCGCACCCGCGTCTTTACGGGGCTTTTGCCCGGGTGCTCGGCAAATACGTCCGGGAAGAAAAGACGCTGACGATCGAGAGCGCCGTCCGCAAAATGAGCGGGAAGGCGGCCGATGTTTTAGGACTCGAGAAACGCGGCTACCTCAAAGACGGCTATGCGGCGGATCTTCTTATCATCAATCCGGAGACCGTCCGGGACGTCGGCGACTATATTCATCCGAAGCAGTATGCCGAGGGCATCGAGTATGTCTTCGTAAACGGCAAAACACTTATTGCCGCCGGCCAGGCCACCCCGCAGAAAGCGGGCAAGGTCCTGCGTTTCCGCGGCCGGAAATAATATCTGCCTGTCCGATCCGTCCCCTGTATTCGGAAGATGCGGGGGACGGATTTTTATCGTGAAGAAAGATCGCTTTGAAGGAGACGTCATGAGACGCCTTAGAAGAGTTTCAAAAGTCCTGATTTTATGCCTGCTTTTGGCTTGGGCAAGGCCTGCTTATCTTGCCGCCGAAACAGCCGGCGAAGAGGGGAAAGAAGCAGGACAAAAGCGCTATACCCTTTCTGCGGCGCTTTGGGAAGAAGGCTTCGCGCCGGAGAATATAGCGGGCGTGACGGCGAAGGGTTTGTATTTTCAAAGCGGCGAAAGCCTTTGTTTTTACCGCTTCGGAACGCAGAAGATAAGCCGCTGCTGTCCGCTCCCGGAAGGGGCCGAAAGGCGTTTTTGGGCGGCGGAGGAGGCCTTCTTTGCCTTGATTTTAGATGAAGCGGGCATCCTCACGATTCACCGCTATGAGGGGACGGATGAGATGCAGCGTGAATTAGGCCGCGGCATCCGCGAACTGCCCGAAGGTTTTCTGACCGTTCATGATGAATGGATTTTCTGCCTCCGGCACTATGAGCCGGCCCTTTATGAGGGCGCGGAGCGGGTGACGGAAGAAGTCCTGAGGCTTAATCTCCGGGATCTCAGCCTCCTGCCGCTGCGGGCGCTTCGCTCGCTGCAGAAAGACGGCCTGCTCTTAGGCCGCAGCATCGCCTGTCTGGGCGGTGATTCCGATAATATTTATCTGCATTATGCCGCCGGAAAGCAGACGGAGGGACAGTACAGGCAAAGCGGCCTGACGGAAAAAGCCGAGTATCGCGTAAGCTATGAAGCGGCCGAGAATATCCTGACGGCAGAGGCCTCCGCTGTCTCCGGCTTTATTGCCGGCAGCCACGACTACTTTCTTATTACGGAAAAACAAAAGGACGATGCGGGCGAAGCACTGCTGCTCTATCGCCTGAGTGAAGCGGCTTTTGAAGAAGCCGCGCGGATCACGGTTTTGGAGCCCGGTGAGACATTGGACTGGGCCTTGGCCGATGATGAGGACATTTACCTCGGCACGGCGCAGCGCCTGCTGGCTGTCCGGATCGGTGAAGCGCCGGAACTGTTCCGGGAGGAAGCCTTGCCCCGGGCGCCTTTTCTTACGACAAGAGGGGCGCTTTTGCTCGAAACAGAGGGGCGCGAACTCCTCGTGACGGAACTTCTTTCGCGGAAAGGAGCAGCGGCATGAAACGACGATGGTGCCTTTTGCTTTTAGCGCTTTTGCTGCCCGCCTTTATGCCGGCCTGTTCGGCGGCGGGCCCGCCCGGCAAAGCCGAAAGCCGGCAAATCAAAGAATCGTCCGAAACCTCGGCCTTCCCGACCGCGGATTTTAAGAAAGAAAGCGACGAGACGACGGAAGCGATAAGAGAGGCGGCAGAAAAAGCACAAGAGACGAAGCTGCGGCTGCGTTCAGATGAACCTTTTAATGAAGCCTTGCTGGAAGATTATCTTTATGAAGAATTTAACCGCCCGAGCATTCTGAGCGAAGGGATAAGCGAGATTCTTCCCGTCTATTATGAAATTTATACGAGCCCCGAGTCCGCCCGGGAAGTCCTTGCCGCCGAGCATGAAGAGCTGCTGAGCGCGTTTCTGGAGGAAGAGGGCTGGCCGGAGGGGACGCTTGTCTTATACGTGGTCCTGGATGTCCGGGACAGCGAAGCCATGCTCTTGCAAGAACAAGGCTATGCCCACGATGGCACGGCGGATCTTTTTATAAAACTTTTGCCGCAGGAATCCGGCTACCGCCTGCTGCGCACAAAAATCCTGAATGAAACGTCCTGAAAGGAATCGCAATGCCCCGCGTAAAACTTTTGATCAACAAGGAAGAACGTCCGATCGGACTGAAGAAGGAAGAGCTGCGGCTCTCATGGCTTTATCCCCCGGAAGAGGCGGCTTTTCAGCAGCGCGCCTACCGTATTTTCGCGGCGTCATCGCCCGGCGCGCTGAGGGAAGACAAAGCCTTATT
>CALLQJ010000373.1 GCA_938014865.1 uncultured Fastidiosipila sp. | reverse complement strand
CCGAACAGGAAGCCATGGATGCGCTGTACCGGGCGGAAGCCAAGGCCGATGAGGACGAGGAGCAGTCTGAGGAGAAGACGGCGGAAGAGGCAGCGGAAACGCCTGAAGCGAAGACGAAAGACAAGGCAGAAGAGCAGACAGAAAAAACGGAAACCGGGGCCGGCGCTTCCGGAGAAGAGAAGAAATGAGAAAGCGGCTCAGTTCCGGAAACAAAGGTTTAGGCCGGATAATGCGGCAAGAGGCCGCGCCGGAGCCTTGCTTCTCAGGTGAATATTACAGGAATATGACAAAGACGCCGCTTCGGCGAAATCGTCTCCCCGGGCCTTGCATACTTGGCGAAGGCGGAGACAAAGGCTTTCGGAAACGGCGCTTTTTTCGCCCGGAAAATGCGGAAAGAGGCATAAAAAGCCGCTTTTCAGCCGGCTTTTCACCTTCCCGGCAAAATTTAAAAAAAATTTGCTTGCAAGACTGGAAATTATGTTTATAATCGGCTATATTAGACTTTGTAATCAAATTGTAATAAAGTTGTAATAAACTTCACAGCAATACAAATACGAAAGGGGTTGTTCACTTTGGCTGAGACAAAAACCAATCAGACAGATGCGAATCAGGATTTTAGCAAGAATGCGGTGATTCGTGTAATAGGCGTCGGAGGCGGCGGCTGCAACGCAGTAAACAGAATGATCGATACAGGTGTAAAAGGGGTCAGTTTCGTGGCGATCAACACGGATAACCAGGCCCTCGAACGCTCCAAGGCGGAAACGAGAATCCGCATCGGAGAAAAGCTGACGAAAGGTCTCGGAGCGGGCGCAGATCCCGAAGTCGGGGCAAAGGCCGCGACCGAATCGCGCGACGACATTGCCAGCATTATCCGCGGCACGGACCTTCTCTTTATTACGGCCGGCATGGGCGGCGGTACCGGTACGGGCGGTGCGCCCGTGGTGGCGCAGGTGGCCCAGGATATGGGCGTCCTGACCGTCGGTGTCGTGACCAAGCCTTTCCGTTTTGAAGGCGCACAGCGCTCGATCAATGCCGACCGCGGCATCAGCGAGCTGGCGAAATATGTAGACTCGCTGATCATTGTCCCGAACGACAAGCTGCTGGACATTGCCGAGGACGATACCACGGTCGACCAGGCCTTTGCCATGGCGGACCACGTGCTCCGCTACGGCATTACCGGTATTTCCGACTTGGTAGCGGTGCCGGGACTGATTAACCTGGATATGGCTGACGTACGCCGGGTCATGACCGACGCGGGCATCTGCCATATGGGGATCGGCCGTGCTCAGGGGCCGGACCGCGTGCTCGATGCAATTGATGAAGCCATTCACAGCCCGCTTCTGGATACCAGCATTGACGGGGCCCGCCGTCTGATCGTGAACTTCACCGGTTCCGACATGAAGATCCGTGAAGTGTCCGAAGCCTCTTCGGTGGTCCGGGATTCCGCCTCGCCGAACGCCGATATTATCATCGGTGCCGTGATGGACGATTCTCTGGATGATGAATTGATGATCACGGTCATCGCTTCCGGTTTCGACGAAGATCAGCCGATGCCGAGCGAAGATGAGGACGAAGAAGAAGTGATTTCCGGGACGGATTTCCGCACGGGGCAGCAGAGCAGCCGTGAAAAATCCGAACAGCCTGCTTTCCTGCAGCGTGAACCGTATCGTGAACGCGAAGACAGCGGACGCCGCGAGGATTCCCGCGACAGCCGCCGCAGCGAGCGAAGCAGCTCTTACGATCATTATGAAGATAATTACAGCGGCTATGAGCCGAATTACCGCCGGGACAGACGAGAGTATGAAGAGCCGCGCGAGCCGCGTGAGCAGAGATCTTCGGATTATCAGAGCAGATCACGGCAGTACGACAGCGACAGGCGCCGCAGCTACGGCGATGAAGAGCGCCCCTACGGCAATTATGAGCGCCCGCGCTATCGTGAACCCGAGCCGCAGCAGAGCAATCCCAAACGCAGCAGCGGCTATCCGGAGAACGCGCCGCAGCAGGAAGAGCGCGGCAGCAGCAACAGCAATAACAAGAGCGGACGCATCCTGCCCTGGCTCTTTAATGACGACGAATAAAAAGACGGCCTGACATGAAATGTCCGTATTGCGAAGAAAATCAAGATAAGGTGATTGAC